>NZ_JBSXOQ010000029.1:0-52433 GCF_056859495.1 Sphingobium sp. L-44
AACTCCTACGCCTGAAAGCCGTAAGAACCCAGGGCCGCCGCCCACATGTCCCTTCATCTAAATCACAATGTCAAAGAGCCGTCCAAACATCGAAGCGGACAGTGATCGTTCCCCGCTATCTCTATCGGGGGACATACTGTCTTGCTATGTTTGCGACCGTGCGTGGCGAAAACCGTTGGTCATCACCGCGTCGGTGGAGTGGCATTTAGGCCCGTCATTCGAGTCCGTCAACACCTTTCTCGCAAAAAAATGAACCAAAAACAAAAATTACACCGCAACGCCCCACCCTTCTGCCCTGACCACATGAACCACGGCCAAGCCACGCCGACGTCATCCTTCCGATGTTCGACAATTCCGGGTTGGCACCAGGCGACATCATCAACATTGGAGAATTGGAGGCCGCGCTCATCATGATATGGGCGGGTGGCGACGCCTGCCTCATTCCAGCTTCGTCGCCATGGCTGGCTCATCCTGAGGCGATTTGGGGCCGATCATGATCGATGATGCCCCTCCGTTTCAGAACGCCTTGTGATGAACGAGCACGTTGAAGGTCCGCAGCAGGATGCCAATATCCCGCGCAAGACTCCATCCATGTAGATATTCCAGATCCGCCTCGATCCGCCGCAAGATGTCGCCGCGTGTTTCCGTCGCGCCACGGAATCCCCGGATTTGGGCCAGTCCCGTGATGCCTGGCTTGAGCGCGTGGCGATGCCAATATTGCCGATCGACCTGCCAGAAATAGGCGTTGTCAGCGGTCGAGCCCAAAGCGTGCGGCCGCGGCCCGACGAGGCTCATTTCGCCAAGCAGAACATTGAACAGCTGGGGCAGTTCGTCGATGCTTGTGCTGCGAATGAAGCGCCCGATGCGGGTCACACGGTCATCACTTCGACCAGTGGAACGGCTCCCCAACGCGTCGCCGCAATCGGTCCGCATGCTGCGGAACTTGTAGATCCGGAACAAGCGGTTGCCGCGACCGATGCGTTGTTGACGGAAGAAGACCGGCCCGGTGCTGTCGATCTTGATCGCGATTGCCACCAGAAGCAGCAACGGCAGCAGCGCAATGACCAGGGGCACAGTCAAGGCAATGTCGAGCAAGCGCTTGCGCGCGCGGTCAGCAAGGTTGAGCGGGCCGCGCGAGACCACCAGGGTCGACGTGTCCAGCCAAGTCCCTACCGCAAGCGGTGCAGTCTCCCCGACCTCAGGCACGACGACTTCGCCCTGGACATTGCTGCCCTTCAATATCTCGGCCCAACTCGCCCGTCGGGCAGCCGGGCAAAGGATGATCGCTCTGTCATAATCACGCAGCAGCACACCCAATTGGTGCAGCTTGTGCGGATCATCCTCTTCGGGGCGCAGCCCGATCTGGCGCGCATCGATCACGGCCGCCGCACCGCAATCATTGGGGCGCGCGATACCATCAAGGATCAATATTTCCGCGAATAGCTGATTTCCGAAGCAACGCCGGACCGCATAGGCCATCAGCGAGCGCTGCACGACCAGCAGCCCCAGGCTGCCAAAGACGCCGAACAATATGCCTGAGCGCGGGAAGGTTCCCACCGCCTTTGATGCAAAAATTACAAGGAAGAACAGCAGCATGGTGGCACCAAATGCCAATGCCGCAGCACGACAGCTGATCGTGGCGCTGGTCAGACAGGACATGCTGTAAGCCTGGCTGTGAAAGGCTATGATCGCAAAGACGAGAATGCCTGCGGATAATGATCCGATCATGCCCGAAGAGGATGCCGGCGAGAGGCGCGCGCCTACGCCAAAGCCAATCAGCAGCGCCAAGCAATCAGCCGACAGCAAGAGCAGGCACAGCCATAGGCGTGCATTGCGCCTGGCGATTAACGCCCCCGTTCCGCTCGCGCTGTGGAAACGCGCCGCCAAATCCGGATTTGCCATGCCCTGTCCTTTTCCCGTCGATTGTCGACCACTGGCACAGCAATGGCCGGCCGCTCCCAATCGTGCAGCACGCAGAGGAGCGAAATTAATTCAACCAACAAGAGCACGGACACCTCAAAAGCATCAATCCGTGACAACACCTAATTAATATTAACCAATCAATTATCGGAAATTCAATTTTATATCGGAACAAATTTAAATTAATCTGCAATTTTATTAATAGCGTAATTTCACTTATATTAATCTCATATTGATTTTGTTAAATCAGGCGAACCAGATCATCGTCCCTTCATCCGAAAAAATGGGAGGTCCAGGGGAATATGACCATTGCGCTCTGTGCCAGTGCGACAATCATATTGGCCGTTTGGGCGATCGGCCTTTATCATCTCTGGCAACGTCAAAATGCGTCGCTCGTCGAAATAAAGCCAGCATGGCCGGATCGCCTTTTCGCAATTTTCTGGCTCCCGATCGCACTATTGGCGCTCATCGCGACAATCCCCTCGCTATGGCGACAAAAAGCACCACGGCGGCAGAAATATTGACGCTCATCCATCCAGCCTCCGGCCTATTCCCGCCGCAAATGCAACTCTCAGGGCATCCGAAAGATTGCGCGTCTTGAGCTTTGCCATCAGGTTTGCGCGATGAATTTCGATC
Source organism: Sphingobium sp. L-44 (assembly GCF_056859495.1). NCBI lineage: Bacteria > Pseudomonadati > Pseudomonadota > Alphaproteobacteria > Sphingomonadales > Sphingobiaceae > Sphingobium > Sphingobium sp. L-44. The sequence continues at coordinate 2,557 of NZ_JBSXOQ010000029.1, forward strand.
GTACGCGGGCTGATGCCCAATTGCAGGGCGATGTGCTTGTTCGGTAGCCCCATCGTCAGGCCTGCCAGCACATCGCGCTCGCGCGGCGTCAACTTTTCCACCAGCGATTGCGCCTGCGCGACCCTTTGCCGGCGCGCACCATTATCATATAGCACCGACCAGGCGTTCTCGACCGCCTGCAACAGGCTCTGTCGCTCGAACGGCTTCACCAGGAAATCCACGGCGCCCATCTTCATTGCCGCGACCGTCACGGCAATGTCGCCATGCCCTGTCAGCATGATGACCGGAAAATTGAGATCCGCTTCATTGAGCCGGCGCTGCACTTCCAGTCCATCCATGTCGGGCATGCGCAGGTCCAGGATGACGCAGCCCGGCGGCTCGGTCGGCGCGGCGGCGAGGAAATGAGCGCCCCTCTGCCAAGTGCGGACCGAATATCCTTCAAGCTCCAACAAGAATGCCGTTGCCGCTCTGACGGAATATTCGTCGTCCACGATGTGAATCGTCTTCATTTCCTCCACAAAGAATCCCCTTTTTACGCTTCAATGTGAAACAAAAGCAGCTGCCGGCAGGCGCGGGCTCAACCCAGATCCGCCCGCCATGGGCCTCCACAATTGTTCGACAAATGGACAATCCGACCCCAGTTCCCTCTTCCTTGGTCGTGACAAAGGCGTCGAACAGCCGCTCGCGGATTTCCGCAGCGATGCCCGAGCCAGTGTCGGTAATCATGACTTGGGTGGTAAGCTCATCGACGCGGGATGCGTGGATCGTCAGTATCCGCTCATCCATGTTGCGCATCGCATCGATGGCATTGCGACAAAGATTGCCGATCACCTGCTGGATCTGGACCGGATCGGCGAATACCGGCCCCGCGTCCGGCGCAACCCGAAGCACGACACGGACTTGCGCACGGGCAGCTGCGGGGCGGACGAGCGCAATGCTGCTCCGCACCATTTCGCCGATATCCTGAACCTCCAGTTGCGCTTCGCCACTACTGGTGAAATCGCGCAAATGGCGCATGATCGCCCCCGCCCGCACCGCTTCGCTCGACGCGAGATGGAAAATTTCGTCCAGCTTCGCCCGGCTCCCGCCGTTGAGATTGTTGAGCAGGATGCTGCCCCCTTCCATATAGGCTGCAAGCGCTGTCAATGGCTGGGTCAACTCGTGCGACAGCATCGACGCCATCGCGCCCATTGCGCTATAGCGGGTGCCATCCAGCATTTCCGCCTGCAGGGTTTCCAGCCGAGCCTTCGTCGCCTCCTGTTCGGAAAGGTCGCGCACAAAGGCCGTAAACCTTGTGCCGCCGTTCGCTTCCATCCGCACGAAGGTCATCTCGGTTGGAAAATTCGAGCCATTATGATGCCGGCCGATCAACTGCCGCTCGATCTTTTCCGAAACATCGACGATCCGGAATGGATATTCGTCAGGCACTTCGTCTTCAGAAGGACAGACCAGCAGCAGGCTCTCGAAATTCTGGCCTTTGAGATCCACCAGATCATAGCCGAACATGCGGGAGGCCGCTTCGTTGATATATTCGATGCAGCCGTCGGCATCGAATACGAAGACGGCGTCCGGCGCGGTCTCCAATATCAACCGCAACTCATGCTCCCGCTCCTGCAGCGCAAGCTCATGCGCGCGCTCCAGCGTGACGTCGCGGATCAGGTTGGCAAAGCCCTGCAACGCTCCGTCATTGTCGTACAATGCCGTGACAACGCAATTCTGCAGATAGATGGTGCCATCGCTGCGGCAGCATTCATGATCAAATTCCCAGCTGCCATGCTGCCGGGCGAAGGCGAAGGCCTGCGCCATGCGCGCCTTGATCTCCGCGCGCCCTGGGTAGAGCAGCGCGACATGGCGATGCATCACCTCGCCGGTCAACCAACCGGTAAAGCGCTCGGCACCGCGATTCCAATGCAGGATAAACCCTGAAACATCGGTCATGTAGAGGGCATAATGCGCCGCGCCGTCGGTCAGCAGCTTCATCTGCGTCATCAGCCGGCCGACATGGGCAGCCTGATATTCCGCTCTGGCGCGCCAGAATGTCGCGCGAAGCGCAACGACGTTGGCGGCAACCAGCGCCATGAGGAAGGCGCCCGCCGCAAGCAGCCCGCCATGAAAGCCTTCAAGCAGATAAGTGACCGCCAAGGCGGCGATACCAGCCAGAAAGCCCGGTCCGGCGCCGAACAGCATCGTCGTAAACAATGCAACGAATGTGAATATCACATAAAATTCGCTGGAGAAGGACGGATATTCATCGGCCTGAAAAGCGGCGAGCGCGATCGCGACCATGGCCAACCCGACCAGATAGCGACTGACCCCACTCCACGAGACGTGGCGCCTGAGGCAACGCAATCTGACCAGCGAAAAGCTGGCGCGGACTTGGCCCGCCTTGGAGATCGGCATGATGTTAAATCGTCTGACGGCTGCGAACATAACTCAAACCCCGCGCTTAACGCCCAGAATTATTTCATATGCTGCGACCGTCACCCTGAAAGGGATGGCAGAAACCGGCTCACGTCTTCAATCGGACGTCTGCCCCATGCTCACCCCTGACCGATTATTGATCCAGTTGGAGGTTTACATAATTCTCTGCTGCAATGCGCAATTTTTAACATCGGCATTAGGGGAAGTATAGTAGGTAGTTTTACACATTTTGAGAAATTTCGTTCCGCAGCTGCAAAATGTCATTGCCGGAGGATTTCCAAAAATGTCCACTTCGGAAATTTAACTGGTGGAGGACACGCGTTTGCCCCCTGCCCGTGCGAAATGGAACATGTCGATGACAATGGTCCGTCCGACCAGTCCGAGGACGACCATATAGACCGCTGCCCCAGCGATGACCGTCGACAACAGCATTGGAATCGGCGCTTGGCCGGCCAATGCGAACCGGAACCCCCATAGAAAAACAGCCATGACCACCGATGCGACAACACTGGGTCCCAGCGCTTTCCAATAATCCCGCCATCCCAGCGGCAGCAGAACCACAACTGGCCAGACGGACAGGGGATAGAGGATATAGGCGCGCGCCGTGAACGCGGCTGCGACCGCTGCCATCCCATATTCGACGGCAAAGAAAAAGGTGACAATATTGACCAGCGCATAAATGCCCGCCAGCCAAGTCTGCCATTGCGGCTTCCCCATGGCGAGCATTAGCGACTGATTGTAAATGCCGATCGCCTGGAGCGCCCCGAACAGGCTGAGGTAGCGCATCACATCCGCTGCCGCCGCCCAACGCGGACCGAACAACAGGAAAATAAACTCGTCCGATATGATCGCCAGGCCGACAAAGGCCGGGGTCGTTATGGACGATGTCGCCGACACTATTTTGAGGAAAGCCTTTGCAAGGCGCGGCGGATCCCCCTTGAGTTGCGAGAAGACCGGAAGTGCCACACGGGACAGCGCACGCGCCAGCATCAGATTGGCGGCCAGCAAAGCCCGCTTGCCGACGGTATAAATGCCTGTCGCTGCGCCGCCGAGCGCCAGGCCGATGACCATGATGTCAGCATTGGCATTGAAGAAATTCGCAGCGCCCGTCACGCCGACATGACGGCCATAGAAAAGCACGCCCCTTGCCTTTTCCCGTGAAAAACGCAGTCGGGGTCGCATCGGGCAGGCGGCCCACAGGATTATCGTTCCGATGACGGCTACGGCGAGATTTTGTGCAACCAGCGCCATCACGCCATAACCGGCCACCGCCAGTGCTATTCCGACGATGCCGCCGACCAGGGTCGAGATTGTCGAGCGCGTCGCCAATGGCCGCATCAGCAAGGCTCGCGTCAGCCAAGCCTGTGGCACGACGTTCAGCGCGCCAAGGAAGTTCGCGACACTCAGCCAGCGCAAAACCATGCCCAAGCCCTGGTGGGCGGCGGTTCGCTCGACCCAGTCGGCTAGCAAGAAGGTCGCGATCAGCAGCAGTGCGCCGGCCGCCGCAGAAATCCAGAAGGCCGTGTCATCCAAGTCGGCATCGGCAGTGCCCTTGCTGACAAGCGATGCACTGATCCCCGACAATATGATCATCTGGAACCATTGCCCCACGAGCAGGGCCATGGCGACAATACCCAGCATCGTCGCATCGACATAGCGCGCAATCACGAGGAAGGTCAGGAACTGCAACAGTTGCACACCCCAACTTTCCAGGATGGACCAGGCCATGCCTGAACGGACTGCGCGCCCCAACCCCGGACCTGACATATCGCCCTCCCCCTAGCTACGTCGAAAATCGTCGGTCGCCCGGACATGCTTCACGAATGCCGCGGGGTTGCCCCGCCACACTTGTCGGGCGGGAACATCATCAAAGACCACTGATCCGGCTGCCACCACGGAATGATCGCCAATCGACACGCCGGGCAAGATGATGGCGTTGCGGCCAATCCAGACGTTGCGACCGATCGTGATCGGACGGGGCCTTACGGAGCGCCCTTCATGAACGGGATGGAAGCTCGTGTCGAACATCGCGACATTATCACCGATACGCGAACCGCCGCCGACATCGATCCGCGCAGCGCTGAAGATATGAACTCCCGTGTTCAACGAAACCTCGTCGCCAAGAATGATGCCCCCCTGCGGAACCGTAGCCAGGCGAATCCGGGTCGGTTCATTCCGCAGGCGGACATTGTTGCCAATGACCAGGGATCCGGGGTTCCGGAGATAAGGCACGCCACCTCGCACGCGCAGGCCCCGACCCGGTTGGCAGCCTTGCGCGCGGAGTCGCATCACTGTCAGCCGCGCGTAAAGCTGATCCAGCTGTGCAGACAGAAATTGCAATGCCAAACCCGTTCTCCGACTGGCGCTCACGCGACAAGCATGAGCCGAAAGCCTGAATAGCGGCGCGCCTCCACGATCGAATGGGCGCCAAGAACCAAACGCACCATGCAGATCCACTCATGAAAACGCGTCCGCGTCGGACAAGATGGCACGTGCATCGAGTGCTCGCGTCACTCACCCGAACAAACACCAAATTCACACATAACAAAATCATGTTCCATTATGTAATTGCACCTAATTGATAGGTGTTACCCCTGATGTTGACTAATACCGCAGTTGCGTAAGAATTTCCGCAAGCAAGATCGAGGCAATATTATCGCGATCGGGCAACGGAATGATCGTTTCTTCAATGGAGACGCAATTGCTTTCGCCGATCAATGCGCCTGGAGGCAATATAGCGATGATGAATGCATCGCCTCTCGTCGTCGACTGGAAGCTATTTACATGAACGAAATCGGTTATCAGCCCATCATAGCAGTGACCGGCGCGACTGGCTTCGTTGGCGGCGCGCTCGCCCGTCAACTCCTGCAAATGGGCTACCGCGTCCGCTCGATGTGCCGCAGGCCCCTGACCGAAGCGGAGCGCGAGAGCGGTATAGAGTGGATCGAGGGCTCGCTGACCGACACTGATCGTTTCGACGCGCTGCTTCGGGACGCACGCTATTGTTTTCACATCGCCGCGATGTTCCGTACCGAAGGACCGCGCAAGGCGTTCATGCAGGTCAATCGGGATGCTACTCGGACCCTGCTTGAAGCGAGCCGACAAGCCGGAATCGAGCGCTTCATCTATTGCTCGTCGATTGGCGTCCACGGCAATGTGGCCGACGCCCCTGCGGACGAAAATGCGCCATTCGACCCGCGCGACCCCTATCAGGAGAGCAAGTTGCGAGCCGAAGGTCTTTGCCGTGACGAAATGGGCCGTCCGGGCATGGGCGTCGTCATCGTTCGCCCCTGCTCCACCTACGGCCCAGGCGACACCCGGATGCTGAAGCTGTTCCGGCTGATCCAGCGCCGCCGGTTTCTGTTTGTGGGCCGGCAAACGCCCAATTTCCATCCTGTCTATATTGATGACCTGGTCGCCGGCTACATATTGACGATGGTTCATCCCGATGCGCCATCGGGCACCTTCATCCTGGGCGATCGCGTCTTCCTGCCGCTGCGCGACTATGTGAGGGCCGTCGCGACCGCCTTGGATGTGCCACCGCCCAAGGCGACCATCCCCTACAGCCTCGCGCTAATGGCCGCACGCCTGTGCGAAGCACTTTATGCGCCGCTAGGATTACAACCCCCTCTACCTCGTCGCCGGCTGACCATCTTCAAGCATAACCGCGCGTTCAGCATCGCACGCGCGCAGACCGTTCTGGGCTATCAGCCGCTGATCAATCTGGAGGAAGGCTTTCGTCGCACCATCACCTGGTATCGACAGCAGGGGATGCTCGCATGACCATGTCGATTGGAATTCTTGCCGCCCTAACGGGCGAGCCAGCGGCCGATCCTAGTCCGATCTTGGCGATCTCGGCGATGCAAGCTCCAGGCACCGGCAAAGGAAAATACCGCTGTGGTCAGCGCGAGAGGAGCCGCGATGCCGCAAACCGCCAGCATTGCCAGAGCCGATCCGGCCCCTGTGCCCCAACGAACGAACCGGCGTGTGGCACGAGTATAATCGTCGACGATCACGTTGACATCATCGAGCATTATCCATTCCCGTTGGCTCTTCGCCCGCGCCATGATCGGCCGCACCGCCCCGTCGGGCAGCGTCAGCGCACGGATCATGATCATATCTCCGATATCGACATCGATGCCCGCGGGCAGTTCGACGCAATATTTTCCATCAACCTGCCGGCGATAATGGATCACGCGCGTTTCCGCATCGCCCGGCTGCCCAACCTCGGTCACGATGCCCCGCATCAACAACAATCCGACGCTGCCGAAATGAGTCAGCAACGCGGCATGTCGTTCACGTCCGGCGACGGCCCGCGCCGCATGTCGCGACGCGGGCGCGATAGCGACATCCACGCTCGCCTGCCTGTTCCCGATCGGTGCCATGCCCTACAATCTATCCCTTTGCGGCGCTCTGCTAGCACAGGCGGGCAGCGCTGACCATGAGCGCCCCTCAGCGCCCGAGACGGACGGTCCTTGCGATCCGATGTGCTGCCCTCCTTTTGACGGCATGCCCCTGGATGGCCTGCGCGGAGCCACCGTTGTCGGGAATCAACCTCGCGGGCGGAGAGTTCAACTCGGGCAGGAAGCCGGGCGTTTTCGGGAAGGATTATATCTACCCCGATACCCGCACCGCGGCGCCCTTCGTCGCGATGGGCATGAAGATCGTCCGGGTTCCGATATTGTGGGAGCGGATCCAACCCGTCCCGCTCCAGCCCCTTTCGACTGCCGAACAGGCCCGCCTCGACAAGGTCGTGGCGATCCTCGCCCCGTTCCGGATCATCATCCTCGACATCCATAATTATGGCGCAAACGGGGGGCAGCGACTGGATCAATCGCCAGATGGGAGCGCGAAACTTGCCGATCTCTGGCGCCGGCTGGCCGAGCATTATCGCGGGAACAGGCAGGTGGCCTTCGGCCTGATGAATGAGCCGAACGGCATGGCCCCAGCACGCTGGCGATCGATGGTGGACGAAAGCGTCATCGCCATCCGAAAGGCGGGTGCGCGCAACATGCTGTTCGTGCCGGGCTCCAACTGGACCGGCGCGCATAGCTGGATCACTGGCGGCCGCGCCTCCAACGCTGCCGCCTTCCAGAACTTCCGCGATCCAGCCGGCAATTATGCGATCGAGATGCACCAATATCTGGACTCGGACAGTTCCGGGATGAAGGCGCAATGCGAAGCACCGCCGGTCATCCAACGCCGCATGGAAGCGGCGACAAAATGGCTTCGGGACAACCGCCACAAGGGCTTCCTTGGCGAGTTCGGCGCCCCTGCAAATGCTGCCTGCCTCGACAGCCTGGACGCCCTGCTCAAGCATCTCGATGACAATGCCGATGTCTGGATGGGTTGGGCCTATTGGGCCGGCGGCCCATGGTGGGGCGCAAACTATCCCATGAGCCTGCAACCCTTGCAAGGCAAAGCCCGGCCACAGGCAGCCATTGTTGCAAAATACAGCCAGACGGGAGCCGCAAGATGACCCGCCTGCATTATGCGCGCCTTCCCCTTGCCTGCTCGATCGTCTTGGGCTGCCCAGCCTTTGCGCAGGTCGAAGTGCCGCCTGACGGCCTGACCGTCGCACCCACGGTGCGCATGCTCTACGACGACAATGTCCTGCGCCAGAGCGATGATCTCGTCTCCGGTGACAAGGACGATCTTCGCATCACCCCGGCGCTCGATGTCACCTTCAGGAAAAATCTCGGTGTCCACCAGGTCACGGTCGTGGGATCGTTGGGCTATGACTTCCATCAGCGCTACAGCAATCTCGATCGGGAGCGCGTTACGCTCACCGCCAAGGGCGATGTAAAGGTCAGCGCACTCTGTTATCTGCGTCCAAGCGCCCGACTGAATTTCGCACAGGCCGATCTGGCCGATCAAGGCATGATCGTCGGCAACAGTGAACGCACCCAGGACTATGCGGTCACCGCCGAGTGCGACAAGCCCTATGGTTACTATCCCGTCATCAAGCTCGGCTATCTGCAAACGAACAATAGCGTCGATTCACGCCGGCCGTTCGACATCCGCACCCGCAGCGCGGGCATTGGTATCGCCTATAGCAAGGCAAGCCTTGGCGACATCCGACTGATGTTCAACGTCGAAGCTTTCCGCCGCCCCCACTGGTCAGGCGAGACGTCCGAACTGCGCATGAGCCGCGGTGCCGACAATTATCGGGTTGGGATCGAGTTCAAACGCGCTGTCGCTCCGCGTCTCAGTTGGAGTGCCGGAATTGGCTATATTCATACCCAGGCGCGTGATGAACGGGTCGATGACTATTCGGGTCTGGGCTATCATGCCGGTGCCGTCTATCGGCCATCGCCGCGCACATCCCTGGTATTCGACGGCAGCCGCAGCACCAGCAACCAGAGCAACACCGGCGCGACCTATATCGTCCTGACCAATTTTTCGCTGCGCGGCAATGCGACCCTCAGTTCGCGATCTTCGATCCAGGCTGGCGCGAGCTATGCCAGGCGCCAGTTCAAGGGCGAGTTGTTGATCGACACCGACATGATGCGCGGTACCGACGAAACGATCGCGCTCAACGCCGGATATCGATTTGCACTGCGCAGCCGCCTGACGGCCGGCGTGGACGTTCGCCACGAATGGCGTGAAAGCGCAGTCGAGCGCTACCGATATAAATCGACATCGATGATGCTGTCCCTTGGCCTTACATTGTGAGGAGCATGGCCATGTTCTTACCCCGTGCGATGCGAAACCTGTGCAGTTCCCTTCTTCTGGCCACGCTCGCCAATCCCGTATTGGCCGGCGTCGACAACAAGGAAGCTGTCGCTGCCTATGTCCTGGGTGCCAATGACGAGATACGCGTCTCGATATTCGGCGCCTATCCGATCGAGGTCAAAACGCGGATCAAGGAAGATGGGCGCATCACTCTGCCGAGCATCGGCGACGTGGTCGCGGAGGGATCCACGACCAACGCCCTTGCAAACAATATCCGCCGGCAATTGCAGACCGGCGGATATTTCGTCGATCCGATCGTCAATGTCGAAGTCGTGAGCTTCGTCAGTCGATCGGTCACGATGTTCGGCAACCTCCAGAACCCTGGACTCTACCCCCTGGATCGGCCTCAGACGATCGCGATGATGCTGGCGCGCACCGGCGGCGCCCGCGCGGACGCGGCGGACTATGCGATCCTGCAACGAACGGGAGAAGCGGATCGCCGGATTGCGCTCAGCGATCTCGACCCGCAAAGCGGGACCGGTCAGTTCCTGCGCGCAGGCGATTCCATCTTCGTGCCGAAGGCAGAGGAGGTCTTCATCTACGGCCAGGTGAACAAGCCCGGCCGCGTCGCCTTCGAAACCGGCATGACCCTGCGCCAGATGCTGGCCCAGGCCGGCGGGCCGACTTTGGGCGGATCGGAAAAGAAGATCACGCTGCACCGTGGCACGGAGATCATCAAGAAGGCCAGTCTCGATATGCTGGTCAAGCCTGGTGACGTCTACACCGTCAACGAGCGGACCTTCTGAGATGCGATCCGGTATCCCGATAGGAGGCATTGCGTGAATATCTTCACCAGAATTGCCCGTTGGCTCCGACGAACGCCCGAGCCCGAGCGTCACCGAGAAGCGCCTGGCCGGCGTTCCCGAGCTACGGGCGGCGTGCCTGAAAATGCGCAATCGGCCGGTGCTGCATCCATCACACCATCTACAAATGCAGCCATGTCCGCTGACGCTGTCCGATCAGCGATACGCAAGGGGTTCAATGCGACCCAGCCCGTCACGGCCGCCCGCCATCTTCATGGCCGGCAGCAGGAGATGGATCTGCTGGTGGAGGGGGTGCTGGACCGCGGCAATCATGCGATGATCTTTGGCGGCCGCGGGACAGGCAAGACGTCGCTGGCGCGCGTCTTCGCCAATGTTGCCGATAATCGCGGCTATCTGGTCTTCTACATGGCATGCGAGCCTGGGCAGGATTTTACCAGCCTGATCGCACCGTTCCTCGATGCCGCCCGCGGGAACCTGCCGCGCTCACCCGCGACAGATGCGCCGATCATCGTTGGACCGCGCGATGTCGTGGAAGCGCTCGCCGAACATGGGCAGCGAAAATTCATCTTCATCCTCGACGAGTTCGACCGCATCACCGATCCGGCTGTTCTTGGCGAACTGTCGCGCACCATGAAGCTGCTCTCCGACGCGGCCCTCCCGGTTCATATTCTGGCGGTCGGTATCGCGTCCGGATTGAGCCAGCTCATCGAAGGCCATGAATCGCTGCGACGGCACATGACAGCCGTTCCCATCGTGCGGATCGACACGTCCGCCGTGTTCGACCTGATCGACCGCGGCGCGTCCCAGGCCGGCCTCAACTTCAGTGATGCCGCGCGCGAGACAATTGCCCATGTCGCATGCGGGTCCCCCTATCATGTGCGCCTGTTCTGCGCGCTGGCCTGCCTTGAAACCCTCAGGCAGCGCAAGACAGTGGTCGAAATGCCGGCAACGCTCGCGGGAATGATGCGGGCGGTCGACGACTGGACGATCACCAATCCGACAGATGCTGCGCTGTTCCATGAGGCCATCGATCTGGGTGCTGGCCATTGGCCGGTGATCGAGCAGGTCGTCCGCGCCGCGATCGTTCCTCCCGGACTAGCACCGGAACAGCAGGCGCCGCATATCGACCGCGACGGTCCGGTCCTGGAAATCCTGCGCCGCGCAATGCATGCCCGGCCGGGCAGCACCGCCCTCATGTTCCGGGACAGCCTCGCCCCCCAGTTCCTGCTCGGCATGTTGTCTGCCAGCCGCCACGGCGACCACCTGACCCGGCGTGTCGTCAGCCTTGTAGAAGGGCAGCGCCAAAGCGCTGCATCGTAAGGGACCGATAGGATGTACATGTTCGACATAACGCGAGCCATCCTGCAGCGCTGGAGAATGGCAGCCGCCATCTTCTGCTGCGTCATGGCGCTGACGGTCCTGTGGATTGCGATCACGCCACGCGAATATCGCGCGACCGCCACCTTGTTGTTCGACAACCGCGCACCGGACCCGACCGGCGGCAAATCGAACGAGGCGACCGGCGAATCCATGCTCGCGACGGAGTCCAGAATCCTGCAAAGCGAGGTGATTGCCCGCAAGGTGGCCGAGCGGCTTGGCCTTTTCAAAAATCCGGCCATGCGCGCACGTTGGCAGGAGCAGACGAACGGCAATCAGAGTTTCGAAGGCTGGATCAGCCGCAGCGTCCAGTCGGGTTTGCAGGTTTCGCCCAGCGCGACCGGCAATACGATCGACGTCTCCTACCGCAGCCTCGATCCACAGCGTTCGGCGTTGATGGCCAACAGCTTCGCCCAGGCCTTCAATGATGCGCGCCTGGGCATCAGCAACGAATTCGCCCAGCGCTTTGCTGCCTGGTACAAGAAACAGATCGCCGCGTCCGAACAGCGAATGGAAGAGGCGCAGGCACGGCTCGCGGATTTCCAGCGCGCGCACGGTATAGTCGCCACTGGCGCCATCGATGCGGAAAGCACGCGCCTCAGCGAATTGTCGTCGAAACTGTCGTCGGCCGAAGCCGTGGCTGCGGAGGCCCGGTCGCGCGCGGCGGGCGGCGCCAATATGCCCGACATTCAATCGAGCGGGGTGATCCAGGGGCTAAGGGCTCAGATCGCAGCCAAATCGGCGGAAATCAGCCAGATGGCTGCCGAACTCGGCCCCAATCATGCGACGATGCGTGCCGCCCAGCAGCAGTTGCGCCAGATGCAGGACAGTCTGGCCCAGGAAACCGGCAAGATGTCGGGCACGCTTGCGGCCGCCAGTTCGGCGGCATCGGCCAATCAGGGCACGATGCAGGCCCTGCTCGACCAGCATCGCGGGCGCATGCTGTCGCTCGCGGCCGATCGCGGCAAGCTCGCCGTGCTGGAAAGCAATGTGGAATCGGCGCGCAAGGAATATGAGGCGCAGACCGAACAATTCTCGCAGTTGCATGCCACCAGCACGGCTCCGTCGCTCAACATCGTGCGGCTCGATATTGCAGAACCGCCGATGATCCCCAACGCGCCCAATATCGGCGTGCGGTTCCTGATGATGACGATGGTGGCCCTCATGCTCGCAATCGGCTCGGTCATCCTAGCCGAATGGCTCAGTCCGCGCGTCCGCAGCCGTAACACCGTCACCTATCTTACCGGCGTGCCGTTGCTTGGTCAGGCAGACCTGCGCGTCAACGGCAAGCAACTCCGTATCGAAGGAGGCAATTGGTCATGAGGCTTCGCTCGACTGAACCGGTAGAGGATGTCTATCCCGGCCTGCCGCCGACTTACGATGGCGATACGCGCAAGGAAACGGCGACTGTCCACGCCAATGTCGATCCCGCGATCGCGGTGATCCACGCTCCCAGCGCAATGCTGGCGGAACAAGCGCGGGACATCCAGTCGACCCTGTCTGCAATGCGCCATCCCGACGGTCGCGCGCCCGGCTCTATCGCGGTCATCGCAATCGAGGCGAGCGAGCAGGCGGCCATATTGACGGCGAATATCGCCGTATCGGCAGCCCTGAGCGGTCTGCGCACCTTGATCGTAGACATGGAGCATTCCGGCTTCGTTCAACATCGCCTGCTTGGCATGAATGCACGAACAGGCTCGCCGGACGACATGGATGAGCCATTTCAGTTGGTCCAGCCGAGCAGTATCCGGTCGTTGTTCGTCATGGCCGCGCCCCAGCAGGATGGCTGCGCCATCGACGGCAGTCCGCTTGCGCCACTGTCGCAACGCCTGTCGTCGCTGACGGCTCACTTCGATCTGTGCCTGGTCGACGCCAGCCATATCGACGATCTCGCTCATGCGGCAGGCAGCGCCGATTGCGCGATCGTTGCGGTCCAGCGCGATCAGACATCGACCAGCGAGCTCAAGGCCGTGATCAACAAGATGACCATGCTGAACACGGTGCTGATCGGCACCATCATGCTGATCTAGCGGTCAGCCATAGGTCGGCACCAAGGGGGTATGATATGAAAATCGCCCATATTTCCCGACAATATCATCCCGGCCTCGGCGGGCTGGAAAGCTTCACCCGAAATCTGTGCCGCGAACAGGCTCGCGCCGGGCACCAGGTCAGGATGATCACCCTGGACCGCATCTTCGACGGCGACGACGCACCCTTGCCCCGATCCGAAATCATCGACGATGTCGAGGTTGTCCGGATACCCTATCGGGGTGGACGTCGCTATCCGCTCGCGCCATCCGTGCTGCACCATCTGGACGATTGCGACATCGTCCATGTCCATGCCGTCGATTTCTTCGCCGACTATCTGGCATTGACCCGGCTGCTGCACCGCAAACCGCTGGTCCTGTCCACGCATGGCGGCTTCTTTCATACCGGCTATGCCCGTCGATTGAAGCAATTCTATTTTCACAGCATGACCCGCCTTTCACTGGCTGGATATCGGGCGATCATTGCCTGCAGCGAAGCGGACTACGAGACGTTCGCCAAGGTCAATCGTCGCGCACTCACGCTGGTCGAAAATGGCGTGGACACGGTCAAGTTCGCCGGTCTTGCGCAATCGCCTTCCACCGAGCATCGCTTCATCTATTTCGGCCGGATCGCGCCGAACAAGCGGATCGACCTGTTGATCCGCTGGTTTGCGCATCTGCACCGGCTGGACCGCAAGGCTCGGCTGATCATCGCGGGAAAGCCGATGGGTGTCACCTTCGCCGATCTGCAACAGATCGTCGAACAGCTCGGTTTGGGCGATCTGGTGGAATTTCATGACAGCCCCAGCGACGAGGCGCTGCAGGCGCTGATTGCCCGTAGTACCATCTTCGCATCGCCCAGCGCCTATGAAGGTTTCGGTATTTCCCTGATCGAGGGGGTGTCCGCCGGGCTTTATCCAGTCGTCAGCGACATTCCGGCGCATCGCCGCTCCTGCGTCAAACTCGATACCGGCAGCCTGATCGATTTCGCCGATCCGCTGTCCGCTGCGCGCACCCTGCAGGACATTCGCAAGGCGCAGCAACGCTCACCCTCCCCCACCACTGCCGCAGGTCTGCTCGCTTATGGTTGGCCGGGCGTGAGCGCCAGGATCTCGGCCATCTACGAACATATTCTGGGACGTCAGACCCGCCAGATCGGGCCGCTTCGCCTTGCCGTTCTTTCGGAGAGCGACGCGCTGAAAGCCGTTTCCGATCTGATCAGGGACCAGTCGCCGCGCGTGGTCGCATTCGGCAATGCCCATCTGATCAACCAGGCACGGCGGGTCGAGGGCGTCGCTGCCGCACTGAACGACGCGCTGGTCCTTAATGACGGCGTCGGCGTCGATATCGCAAGCCGCCTCCGCTACGGGGACTCCTTCCCGCACAATCTGAACGGCACGGACTTCATTCCCCAGTTGCTGAAGAGCTACCCGGACCGCCTCCGGCTATTTCTGGTAGGCGCAGCCCCCGGCATCGCGGAACGTGCAGCCGCCATTCTGGAAGAGCGTCATCCCCATATTCGCATAGTCGGCACCCTCCATGGCTTCTTCGACCCGCAAGAGGAGGAGCATCTGAGCCGCCATATTCGGGAAAGCGGCGCGGATCTGGTAATCGCAGCCATGGGAAACCCCCGCCAGGAATTGTGGGCGACCAAATGGGCATCCCATATCGGCCGCCCCATATTGTGCGCGGGCGCCCTGCTCGATTTCACCGCCGGCCATGTCCCGCGCGCGCCTGGCTGGCTGCGCCGCATGCGCATGGAATGGATATTCCGGCTCATGAACGAACCGACCCGACTGGCAGACCGCTATTTGCGCGGCAATGTCACCTTCCTCATGAATGCCATCCGTGACGCCAGGGGTGGCTACTCGGACGGGCCGATCCCGCCGCCATCGCCCCACTCCCACACTGTCCGCAACGCCGATGCCGCCTGATCTCGTGCCGCCGAACCCAAAAGCGCTGCGTCGGATCGCGGTCATTATCCCTTACTTCCAGCGTGAGCGGGGTATCCTGCAGCAGGCCATCCGCTCGATCGTTGCGCAAACGTTCACCGCGCCCACCAAGGTGGAACTCCTGATAATCGACGATAGTTCGCCCATTCCTGCGCTGGACGAACTGGCAGACATGGAATTGCCACCCTGGCTGAAGCTCCGGACCGTGCAGCAATCGAACGCCGGCCCCGCTGCTGCGCGCAATCGCGGCCTTGATCAGATCGGACCCGACATCGACTATGTCGCCTTCCTGGACTCCGATGACAGTTGGGCGCCAGACCATCTGCAACAGGGCGTCGGCGCGCTCGAACTTGGGAATGATTTCTATTTCTGCGACAGCGCCATGCCGCCGTCCAGCCTGTTCGCTTCGCTGACACTTTTTGCGCAGGGCGCCAATGAGGATGCGTTCGAACCCCTGCCTCTGGGCGGGCAAATCTATCGCCTGCAGCCCGACCGCGCGGGGCAATTCATGGTGCAGGAATATCTCTGCCAGACATCCGCCGTAATCTTGCGCCGCAGGGCGATGCGCGATCTCCGGTTCGAGGAACGGCTTCGCTATGCCGGCGAAGACTGGCTGATGTGGGTGCGGCTGGCGCACAGCGTTGAGGGGATCTGCTTCTCCAAGCTGGCCAAGGCCCAGCGGGGAGAAGGTATCAATCTTTATCGCGATGCGCATGAGCGCCTTGGTGCCAAAAATCTGCGCCGCCTCATGTCGATGGTACTCGCCAATCGATTGATGAAGATTACGCCGGGCATCAGCGCCGCTGCCGCGTGCCTGACCGACCAGCGCATCATGATCTTGCGCCGAGAGATGGCGGCGATCCTGCTTCACCCCCGTGTTTATCAGGGCCTGAAAAATGGTGAGCAGCGTCGCATCATCCTGGATGCCTATCGGCTCATAAACGTCTCGCTGCTGCCATTATGGCGCGACATCATCATTCGAAAGATGCGCTGGCACAGCCCCCGCCTGGACGAGGCCATGACATGAAACTCTTCTATTATCGCGCCAAGGAAGGGAATTTTGGCGATGACCTCAACGGCTGGCTGTGGGAGGAGCTTGCTCCCGGCCGTTGGTCCGACGAAGCCGATACGCTGTTCTGCGGCATCGGCACGATCATCGGCAATCATATGCCGCCCGCATCCCGGATCAGAATTTTCTCGAGCGGCCTGGGCTATAGGCCGGTGCCCGAGGATTTCTCGACCGATCGCTGGGATGTGGTGGCATTACGCGGCCCGCTCACGGCGCGCGTCGTCAACCGCCCAGATCGGGCGATTGCCGATGGCGCGCTGCTGCTTTCCACGCTGGACCGGCTCAAGCCTCTACCCGAAGCGGAGCGCGACCGGCCCATCTTCATTCCCCACTATGAGGCGATGGATGAAGGCGACTGGGCTGCGGCCTGCGCCACCGCCGACGTAAAGTTGGTGGACCCACGGCAATGCGCGCATCAGGTCATCGACGAAATCCGCCGGTCACGTCTGGTGATCGCCGATTCGATGCACGCAGCGATCATCGCCGATACGCTGCGCGTTCCCTGGATTCCGGTCTCCAGTTCGGGAAGGATCAACAGCTTCAAATGGCTCGACTGGTCACTTTCCCTCAACTTGCCGTATGAGCCGCGAATATTGCCTACCGCGACGTTGGACACTGCCTATCGCGACGGAGTCCGGCGCCTGGTCGGTGAACATTATCGACTTGCGCATCCTGATGCAGAAGGCGCGCTTGCGCACCAAAGGCAGATGACCCGTCGTGAACAGCGCGGCTGGTGGATGTCCATGCGGCCCAAACTGAAACATCATCTGCTCGCCCTGCCGCGGCGTCTGCCACAACCACCCGCGGTCGCGCGGCGTATCGCCACATGGAACCGACGGCAACACAGCCGCATCGCCTCTGCACTTGAACAATTGAAGAATGAGGCGGGATTTCTGAGCGACGATCGGATCTTTGCAAGCCGTGTCGATCAGCTCAGCGTCGAGTTCGACAAGCTGGTGCGATCGGGCTGAGCGATCCGCGCCATCTGCGCGCGATGATGCCAGCGACGGATCAGATGGCGTCCCAGCATGGGCCAGTTGCTCCAGTCCGTCATCATCGCCTCCAGCAATGCCATCGGCTTGCGTGCGCGAAGATGCGGATAGACGCGGTTCCAGCTATGCTGCTGCCTTATGGCGCTGGCGCGACGAGCCAACAACCGTGACAGAACACGATCATCGCGAACGCGGGGCAGATCCAGCATGGCAAGACTATGGGCACGCATTGCATCCAGGTTCAGTAATGTCCGGGATTGCCCCGATCCCTGATCCGAAATGGAGCCCTGCCGCTGAGTGAACAGATAATGCGGCTCTGCACTCAGAATGAAGCGACCGTCCGCCAGCAGGCAATCGATGATGAAGGCGAAATCTTCGCCGTGCCGCAACTGGGGCGGGTAGCGCAGGCAACGGGTCGTCAGGAAACGGCGACGAAAGATCGGCTTGAGCTGGCCGAAATCGAACGGCGAGCGCCCTGTGATCGCGTTGCGGACGAATTCGGCCGGTCGGATATGCCGGATCGGCTGCGCTGTCCGCGACAATGCCGTGCCGACGACTGTTCCGGCGTGCCAATCATAGAAAAACAGATTGTCCGCGACCAGGTCCGCGTCATGCCGATCGCCGAGCGCGGTCAGATGAACCAGCCTGCCCGGTGCGAACGCATCATCGGCGTCCAGTATCGCGATCCATTCGCCGCGCGCGACCCCAATCCCCTGATTCCGCGCGACCGAAGGGCCACCATTGGCCTCGCTTAGCACCAGTCGCACCCGTGGGTCCTGCTCCATCAACCGTTCGGCGATTGCCACGGTTTTGTCGCCGGACGCGTCATCGACGATGATCACCTCCACCGGGAGTTTCTGCGCAAGCGCAGATTGTACCGCGCGATCCAGGCTGTCCTCGGCGTTGAACGCCGCAATCACGACACTGACAAGGGGAGACGCAGGAGCAGTCACGGGACTTTGCATAGGTGTTATGCCTTACTCGAAAGCGATAATAAGCTTCGATATACCAATCGATGAAACCGCAACGAATTGAGGAATTTCACCTAGTGAAATTATCTGACACACCCAACGTTGCAATATACAGAAGAGGCTTCCTTCCTCTTTCTGAAACCTTCATATCAGATCACATACATGGCCTTAATAGATATAATCCGATCATAATAACTGAAAACATACTGAACGGATACTCTATTAACGGCCATACTCCCCATCTGTTGCATCGTGCCCAGGCGGGTAAATATGAAAAAGTCTATAATCGGCTGACCGGCCGATATCGCCATATCGGCGATGTCCTGTCGGCTCCCTCAACGCGATTGATCCATGCGCATTTCCTGCAGGATGGGGCGAACATCCTGTCCCTTGCCGCGCGACGGAACATCCCACTGGTCGTCACCGCCCATGGCTATGATGCAACGGTGACCGCGCGCGAACATGCGCGCCGGACCGAGGGACTTTGGTATCTGATGCTCAAGCCCTTCCTTCTGCGTTACGCCCATGGCATCATCTGCGTATCCCAGTGGATCAAACAGTGCCTGCTCGAGGCAGGCTATCCCGACCACAAGCTGCGCGTCATTCCGCTTGGCATCGACACGTCCAGCCTGCCGCCGCCACCCGCCGCCCATGGCCGCCGGGGCGCCCTCTTCGTCGGCCGTCTGGTCGAGAAGAAGGGGGTCAATTTCCTGCTGGATGCCTGGGCGAAGTTGCCCGAACGCATTCGAAGCGAACCGCTCACCATCATCGGCGACGGCCCCCTGATGCCCACCCTGGTCGCCCAGGCCCATCGGCTTGGTATCCAGCCGCATTTCCTGGGCGCACGATCTCGCGCGGAAGTCTTCGCCGCCATGGCCCGTCACCGCATCTTCGCGATGCCGAGCGTGCGCGCGGCGAACGGCGATTCCGAAGGGCTTCCTATCGTTCTGATGGAAGCACAAGCGATGGGCATGGCGGTGATCGCATTTGACGATGGTCCGATGCGCGAAGCGATCAAACCCGGCATGACCGGCTTGCTCGCACGATCGCGCAACAGCCACGACTTTGCCGACCATCTGCAAACACTTCTGGGTGCGCCGGACCTGTGCGGCGATTTTGGCCGAGCCGGCCGGTCCCACGTGGCCGCCAAGTTCGACCTCCGCAACCGCGTAGCCGCCCTGGAAGACTATTATGACGAGATCCTTGCCAGCACGGAGGCCCGTTCATGACCGGACAATCCGCCGCAAAGCCGCAGCCGGTTCACTGCGAAGGACGCCGCGTCCTCATCATCTCGCGCCATGACTATCGGACCCGGCGCCGCGCGAGCGTGCATTTCGTGGCGCGCCATATGGCGCAACAGGGCCATCAGGTGACCTTCATGTCGATCGGCTACAGCTGGCTGTCGCGCCTGCGTGGTGACAGCCGGGCTGATCTGTTTGATCGCGCCAATGCCTGGGAACAGGTGGACGGGCTTCAGGCCTATCTGTGGCGCAGTGCATGGCACCCTGTGAAGTTGCCGGTCTCGGGCAAGGTGGAATCCTGGCTTTACAGCAAATGGGCCAGAAACCGCTGCACCGCGCTGGACGAAGCGGCAGGCGCGGCAGACATCATCATCGTCGAATCCGGCATTGCGCCGGCATTGCTGAAGCGCATCCGAGCCGTCGCACCCTCGGCGCGGATCGTCTATCGGGCCACGGACCTTCTATCTACCGCCGGCGTGCCTGAATGCATTGAAGACATGCTTTGGCAATCGGAGGCCGATATCGACCTGATCGTGGTCGTCGCCCGCTCCATGCTCCCGCATTTCGAGGCCTTCAGCTGCCCCAAATTATTCATTCCGCATGGCGTCGATACTGCTTTGCTTAATCAGGCAACAGACAGTCCCTACGCGACCAAGCGCAACGCAGTCACAGTCGGATCGATGCTGTTCGATGCCGGGGCGATCCGCACCCTCGCGCTGGCACGCCCGGAATTCACCTTCCACACCATCGGATCGCCCAAGAGCGTCTTCCCGACCAATGTGATCCAGCATGAAGAGATGCCTTTTGCGCAAACGCTGCCCTATCTCCAGCATGCCGATGTCGGGATCGCGGCCTATCAGCGCGCAGCTGCCGCCGCCTATCTCGCGGATTCCAGCCTCAAGCTCCTGCAATATAAGGCAATCGGCCTGCCCGCCGTTTGCCCCGATTTCGCCGTTGGCGACCATGCCCTGCGCTTTGGTTACCGGCCTGATCACCCGCAGGAAATGGTCGAGGCTTTTGATCGGGCACTGAACGCTGGCCGCAGCCCGGTGGCGAGCAAGGATTGGAGCGACGTGGCCGCCAGGCTCGTCGAGGCTTCTCTTGGCTGAGATTGCCCTTTCTCCGCCGGCTCGCGCGCGGCGCGACGCGGTGCATCGACGCAGCCTGATCCATGACAGGCTCGTCAACTATGTCGCCGCCGGACTGCTTGTCGCCACGGTCCTCTTCAATCCGGCCCTGGCCTGGGTCAACGCGCATCTGTTCCCGATGACAGCCGGAATCGTGTCCGCCGCGCAGGCGGGCATAGTTCTGACCGCCCTGCTCGTTGGGATCACACAACCGGTCCAATATAGTTTCCGGTGGCTTGCGCTGACCTGGATCATGGTCGTTTCGGCGCTGCTGACGAGCGCGATCAAGGGATATTTCGAACCCAAGATCCTGGGCGACATATTGTTGATCCCCGCCTTCATCCTGCTTGGAACCCGCATTGAAGGCGCGTTGCTGCGTCGGACAATGTTGTCGTTGCAATTGCTGATCATGTTGGTGGGCCTGTGGGAACTGGCGAGCCCTGGCGGCTTTGGTTCGACCTTTCGCGTGATCGACTATTATGTGCAGACCCGTGGCTATGACGCAGATGCCTTCTGGGCTGGCGGCGACCTTTTCCTCAGTTCGGAACGTCCCGGCGGCCGCATGCTGCTCGACGGCCTTGGCCTGCATCGCGGATCATCGCTGTTTCTGGAGCCGGTATCGCTCGGCAACTGGGCGATCGTCGGCACCATCTTCACGGCGGCCATGTGGCGGTCTCTGTCGAGCGGCGCGCGGCTATTCATGCTGGTTTCGACGGCGGTGCTGCTGGTCACGTGCGATGGCAGGCTTGCGCTCAGCGTGATCCTGCTCTTCTGCCTCTATCTGCCGATCAGCGCCTATGTTCCCGATCAATGGAGCGTCGCCTATCTGCCGTTGCTGCTGGTCGCATTGGTCGGGGGCGAAGCACTGGGAATCCTGGCGGAGCACCAAGACAATCTTCCCGGACGGCTCAGCGTCGGGCTCGATGCACTGCGATCGATGGACCTTGACCAGTTGTTGGGCATTCGTGCGGATCGGGTCCGGTTCGATGACGCCGGCTGGGCCGATTTCGTCCAGGCCCAATCCGTGGTGATCGCGATCGGGCTCTGGTTGGCGCTCGCCTGCAGCAGCTTCGGCCGCGATCCCGGCAACCGGATGGCAAAGCATGGCATTATGCTCTTCCTCGCACTCTGCCTGCCCATCAGCAATTCACTGCTGTCAATCAAGACAGCCGCCCTGATGTGGGTCGTCTACGGCTTCTGTTACGCCCGCGGACGCCTGACGCGCATGGAAGGAAACGCCGCATGAGCCCTGGCCGTCATATACCGGCGCTCGACGGCATCAGAGGCTTTGCTGCCTTGCTCGTCGTATTCTGCCACTTCCGCACGTTCGGCTATCCGGAACTTCTGCATCCGCGCGCCGGCGATTATGGCGTCCTGCTGTTCTTCACGCTCAGCGGCTTTCTCATGGGCCATCTCTACCTCCCCAGAACGCCCGACCGAGATGCGTTGGCATCCTACGCTGCGGCGCGCATAGCCCGCATCGTGCCGCTCTACGCCTGTGTCTCGCTGCTATCCTTCCTGATCTATCGCTTCGTCTACGCCGATTTCATCTATCCGATCGGACTGATCGAACTGGTCCGGCAGGGAACATTCACCAGTACCGTATCGGTCTTCTGGTCGATCGGGCCGGAGTTCCAATTCTACTTTCTCTTCCCGGCGATCTGGGCGGCCACCCATGCGAAGCAACCGCTACGCGGCTGGCTATATGTGCTGATCGGGCTGATCGTGGCAGGCTGCTATGCAGCGAGCCCTTGGCTGCCGGGCATCTTTGCCCTGGCTAAGATGCACATCTTCATGACCGGCATTCTCTGCGCAGTACTGGTCCGACAGATCCCGGAAGACCGCATGACGCGATTATTCCCGCCGCTGCTGCTGTTCACCGCGGCCTTTATCTGGGTCCTCATCGCACCTCCTGCTTCAGTCAGCGCATGGGTATTCCCGCCCGTGACCAACGATCCGAAACACATCATCTATTATGCGGACCCTTTGAAGATCGTTGCCTGTGCCTTGGTCATTCTGGGCACAGCAATCCGTCATCCGCTCAACGACATGCTATGGGGCAATCCGTTGATGCGCCGACTGGGTGCATATAGCTTCTCGCTCTATCTGCTCCACATGCCCATCCTTCAATTGGTTCGCCTCGCCGGGCCTGCATCGGGCATCAGCATGCCCATGCAGATCCTGATCGCGACAATCTTGTCCTTGGCCGTCGCCGGCCTGTCTAACAAGATGTTTGAACGCCCCGTCGGCAATTGGGTCCGTCGCAAGCTGACCGATGCCCTGAACGGGCATGCCGCGACACGACCGTTGCCGTTAGCGGCAGAAAGCCCTTCTTCCTGACCAGTCAAACAGGCGCGGCCAACTGGAAGAATGGACAAGCTTGTCTTGCGCAACCCTGCCAGTCGGTTAGGTGTTCGAACGGATTTCAATCCGCTGCCAATCAATCACTCTCATGAACTCATTCCTTGCGGGAGACGAGCATGAGACCTCGGAGGCAATCGATCGCCCTGCGAAAAGGTACAACGCAAGGCATACCCGATGCCAAGTATTAAGCTTCAGCCAAATTTCGTGGAAAAGATCTGGGGAAAGGACGTCGTCCCTAACCACCCTGTCGACAAATTGGGCAAGCGCATCGGCGAATTGTGGTTTGGATCTCCGTCTGGAACCAGGCCCCCGCTACAGGTTAGGTACATCTATACCAGCGTTAGATTGTCGACCCATATTCACGCCCACCGCGAATCCACCGGCCAGGAAGAATGCTGGTACATCCTCGAGGCGGAGCCTGCATCGATGATCGGCATCGGCACGATCGTTCCGCTGAAACAGCCGCTGCAGCACCATGCGGCGGAAATTGAAGCATGGGCGCAGTTCATCGATTGGCGGCCGGCTCGCGCCGGCGATTTCTATTTCGTGCCGGCTGGCACCATATATGCCGTTGGCGCCGGCATATCTCTTGTCGAAGTGCAGCAGAATATCGACCTGACCTGCAATCGCGATGGACATGACCGCACTCGCGGCCTTGAGACAAAGGCGACCGCCGGAGATCTGCAAACCGAGCAGCGCCCTGCTGTTGCCCTGCATCGTCCACTTGGCTGCAGCGGCGTCCTACTAGATGATGGGCCTTTCGGTTTGCGACTGGCACATATGCAGGGCGGAGACGCGCTGCACGTGACCAACAGCGGCCTCGCCTGGTTCATTCCGTTGCGGGGGCGCGGGGACATCGATGGCCTGACCTGGCGGGCGGGGGAGTGCTGGTTGCTGACCCAACCCACTCCCCTGATCCGCGCGGCCAGTGACACCGACTATCTGTTCGCAACGGTGTAATGCTTTTTTGCGGAGCGATCAGCCCGATGCGGCAACAGGCGCAACATGGATAATGGTGGGATCTTCCTTCGGCCATCCCGGTATCTTGCGCGCTGCCTTGGACGCCAGGAAGCTGCCACCGACCCACATATATGTTCCCAGTTTCTGGCCGGCTCGCCGGTCATCGCATAGCCGCCACAGCAAATGCCGCAAGCGCGGCCAGGCAATGGACGGATCATCGGGCGTGAAGACGGCCAGGGACAAATCCGCGCCAAATAGGTCCGAGATCGGCAGTGGCTCCGCAAATTCCGGTACTTCCAAGCCGAACATGCTTTCGGCACAGGCCAAGGTGATGCGCAGGCTATGCTCGATATTCTGCTCCGTTGCCCGTTGATGCAAAATCGCCAAGGCCGCATGATCGAGCCCGGCAATTGCGGCACAGAAGTCCAGAAGATAGGCCGCTGCGTGGCAATGCTGGGTCAAAGACTTCACGAAGCTCAGGCTTGCCAACAGAATCTCGTGGATCGGCGATATGCAGGGAACCTTCACCTGCCCCAGTTCCTGATCCGCCGGCTCACGCAGAAACGCGCCCACGTCCATGGGGTGCGGACAACCCGGCTGCTGGAGCCGGTGATGAACGTCGACCGTTGCCTGGTTCGGCGAACGCGAGAAGAAATGCTGCTCTCCGAGAAAGGCGCGCCACCAGATACGATCACATTCCGCGGGCAGGAAATAACCCGCCCCCTGGAGAAGCCCAGTGCAGCGACGCAGATCACTGCGATCGATCAGGATATCGACATCCGATGAGGGGCGATGAAAGTATCCGCCATGGATTCTTCTCTGCGCAAGCGGCCCTTTGAAAACTATAAATCGCATCTCATCACGGATCAGAGCTTTAGATATATTGGTTATTGTAGCGATGTTCACGCCGTTCATCGCGAGCGTCAACTTCCTGAACCTGTCCTCCTCGCGCGAGAAGGCGTCCGGAATATCCTGCCCAGCGACGCGGAGTCCGGCACCAAGGTGCAGCAGAAGTTTACAGGATTTCCCAACCATTATGATGTCCGCCCAATCGTCCGCGTCGATCGCCGGAGAGGGAGCGCTAACGATCATCTGCGGAACGGACAGCGCCACATGGCATCTCACGATGTCCACGATTTTCCGTGCCTTGCGGGAGGGATCTAACAACACATCAGTCACGCCTCGAATGTTAGCTTATGCAAAACATTGCCCTACAAAGTTAAATCATGGCGATATGTGTTTATACCTATAGGTGTTACCGCGGATGGATTGGAATTTGACTTAAACATTTACTTACGATCAATTTATATCCGCTGAATGGTTCAGCAGATGATGAGGAGTTGAGTATGGAAAAGGAGTCTTATGAATCGCCCGAGCTCGTCGAACTCGGCTCGTTCGAATCGCTGACGCAGGGCACGTCCTATGGCGAAAGCCTGGACGCGACCTTCCCGGACGGTACGCCGCGCGGCGAGCTCACGTTCTCCTGACAGGGTGGACGCCCTTCTCGGACAGAGGGGGCGTCCATTCTCCTGCAAAGCCCTTGGTAGCGGGGAAGAAAGATGACGATCGCCTGGCCAGCCGCGACAATCGTGGCAGCAGATCCCAACATCGTGTTTTGCGACCTAGACAATGAGAGAGTTCTACTGGACCTGACCTCCAGCCGCTATTTCGCGCTCAATCGCGTCGGCGTCCATGTCTGGGAAACGATCGCGACCCCCACCAGTGTCGGCGCGTTGCAGGACAATATCGAGCAACGCTTCGACGTCCGACCGGAACAGTGTCGCAAGGATCTGGAGAGCCTGCTAAGCGACCTGTCGCAGTTCACATTGATCAGCGTCCAGCATGCGCCGGCGTCCTGATCGCACTCTGGCAGGGCTGCTTCTGGCGCTCCTGCTGCCGGTCGCACTGCCTGTGGTATTGGCTGTCCGTCTTGCCCTCAGCCTCACCAGCTATGCGCGCCTGTGCGAATGGTTGCCGCAATCCACTGGCCAGCGCAATCCGCTCTGGGTGCGCCAGGTCGCCCGCGCTGTCAGCATCGTCTCACGACTTGTTCCCGGCGCCACGTGCCTGACCCAGGCCGTGGCCACACGGACGTTGCTCGCCTGGATGGGACATGAAAGCTGGATCCGGATCGGTGTACGCCGCTCCGAAGATGGCAGCTTCCAGGCCCATGCCTGGCTGCTCGACCATCGTGCAAGGCCCATTATTGGCGGCAGGCGGCAGGACTTGGCCGGCTTCAACGTCCTGGCGGACCTGGACGGACTGGTCCGGCAATGAATGCTTTTGCCGGCCTGTTCCACCGCGATGGCCGGCCGGCACGGCATTGGCCCGGCGAAGGCATCGCCGCCCTGGTATCACGCGGGGTCCGTTGCGCGATCGATAGCGGCCCGACGATTGTTGCCGGGGCTGGCATGGAGGCGTTGGACCATGAGAAGCGGCGTCCGGGCCTCATTGTGGCCGCCGACGTCCGGCTCGACAATCGCGCGGAAATCGAGGCACGGCTCGGCCTTCCTCCCCGCCCCGCCCTCCCTGAAGCCAGCCTGATAGCCGCACTGTACGAGCGCTATGGCACAGACTGCGCCTCCATGTTGCTGGGCGACTTCGCCTTTGTGCTCTGGGACGAAGTGACACAGACATTATTTGGCGCCCGTGACCATTTCGGCGTCCGCCCGTTCTACTATCATGCTTCGCCCAGGCTGTTCATGGCAGCGACAACGATTGGCGCGCTGCTCGGTTCGGAGATTTCATCCGCCATCGACGAAGTTGGTGCAGCAGATTTTGTCGCCGGCATAGTCGGCGATGCCCAGACGACGCTCTATCGCGAAATCCGGCGTCTGCCGCCAGGGCACATCATTCAGGTCACGCGCGACGAACTCACCATCAGCCGTTACTGGCATCTGGCGGCATCGCAGCCGCCCAAGGATGAGGAAACCGCCGAGCAGTTTCGGCATTTGTTCGAACAGGCGGTCTCGTGTCGGATCAGCGAACAAGCCGGCGTGCTGCTCAGCGGTGGACTGGACTCCTCGTCCATCGCCATGATGGCATCGCGCTTGCGGGCGGAGGCGGCGGGACCGCCCGTGCCAAGCCTGTCCATGACGTTCGACGCAAGTCCCAACTGGACGGATGGCCCGCACATAGAGGCCATTCTGCAAGCAGGGCGTTTTGCTCCCCATTTCCTGCCCACTGAGCATCAGGATCCGCTACAGGAACTGGACATGATCCTGGCTGAACAGGACGGCCCCTGCCTCGCCTACAATCTCGGCAGCTCACGACGCCTCTATCACAGGGCCCGGCAACTGGGGCTTCCCCGCCTTCTGGACGGACATGGCGGCGATGAAGTCGTTTCCCACGGGTTTGGGCGGCTGAACGAACTGGCGATGGAACGACGCTGGGCCACCTTGTTGCGCGAAGCACATGGCTTGGCCCATATTCTCCGCTGTTCGACCTGGCAGGCAGCGTCCCCCCATTTCGATCATATCGCGACGATACGGCGATTCCGGCAGAATTGGCGGCGCATCGTCCACCATGCACATCCGCCCCGCACCTCACCGAATTTCACGACCGCGCTCGTCGCACCAGACCTCGCCCGTCGTACGGACATAGGTTTGCGCCGCGCAGCGACAATGCCCAGCCGCTCGGCCTATCAGACCGAGCAGCAGCGCCACCTGTCGACCCTGACATCGCCACAACAACCCTATGCGTTTGAAGTGCTCGATCGTTCGGCCGCTGCAGCCGGAGTGCGCCTGTGCTTCCCATTCTATGATCGCCGTCTCGTCGAATTCTGCGTATCGCTCCCGGCCCATGCCAAGCTCGACAATGGCTATCCGCGCGCATCCCTGCGGAACGCCATGGCAGGCCTGTTGCCAGAGCAGGTCCGGCTGCGGCGCGACAAGTTCAACTTTGCCGGCCAGTTGGGAACAGGCATGGCGCGTCACCGGGCATCCTTGCTGACGATGCTGGATGCGCAGGCTGACATGTTGGCGCCATTTGTCGACATTGATGTCGCCCGCGCGGCCATCACGCAGTTCGATCAGTCCATGGCCAATGATGCCGCCCCCTTATTCGCTGCCTACCGGGTCGCAAGCCTGGGCCGCTGGCTTGCAAGACGATCCCGGCCCGCCGCTCCGAGGGCTAAATTTCACATCGTACATGCAGGAGGATGACATGAAGATGGGCCCAACGCCTCAGCCCGCCATTACCCCCGCCGGCAAGGCCTCGTCCCTTTATCGTGCCTTTGGGCTGACGATCGAATCGGATGTTCCGCTGCCGGAACTGACGACCGCCCCGGCGGGATCCGTGCCCGACATCCGCATCATCTACAGCCGCGATCTGCCCTTGCCGTCGCGCGAAGAGGGCGTGATCACGCAGTTCCGCACGGACGGAACGCATTTCCTGGCATGGCCCGACGTTGCGGCCTTCCAGTTCCACGGCCCCGACCTCATCGAGATTCAGCCCTATCCCGATACGCCCGTGACCTACCTCCCCTTCCCTCTGCTGGGGCCGATCATGGCGCTGGCGTTGCACATGCGCGGCTACATCACGCTCCACGCCAGCGCGATCGACCTGGACGGGCATGGCGTCATCTTCGTTGGCGACAAACTGGCGGGCAAATCCACCACGGCCGCAGCCTTCCTGCGGGCCGGGCACCGGCTCTTGACGGACGACCTCCTGGCGATCCGCGAGAACCCGGACGGCACGCTCGAAATCCTGCCGGCCTATGGCCAGCTCAAGCTCGCGGAAGAGGCCGCAGACGCCATGCAACTGGCCGAAGCCCAGCCATTGCCATTGGTCTATCCCGGCTTTTCCAAACGCCAGCATCGCTTGATGGGCGATTTCCGCCATGATCAGCTTCAACCCGAACGCCTCTATGTTCTCGACCGCGTGGGGGATCAGCCCGGCCTCACCCGACTTGCCGGAACCCAGGCCCTGTCGGCGATCCTGCGCTACTCCTACATAACCCGTTTCGGGAAGGCAGCGCTCTCGCCCGCCGACGAGGCCCGTCACATGCAGGGCTGCGCTGCCCTGGCCCGTTGCGTCCAGGTGGCAACGCTGCACGTCCCGCATGCCCTCAATCGACTGGAAGAGACGGTCGAACTCGTCCGCGCCGACTGCGAGGACCATAGGTGAGCCAGTTCCGTCAGATCAGCGATTTCGCGCGCTTTTCCCTCGGGGGATATGGCCGACAGGCGTCCGTCATCCTGTTGCTGATCCTGATCGGCAGCATTCTGGAAAGCTGCTCCCTGCTGGCGATGATCCCGTTGCTGAAACTGATCGGCACCAATCATGGTGCGGCCCAGAGCAGCATTCAACTGCCCTGGATTGGCAGCATATCGCTCGGCTGGTTGCTGACGGCAATGCTGTGCCTCATGGTATTTCAGGCCTTGGTGTCGCGCCGCCGCCTCCTCCTCATGACCCGCACGATGCAGCAGGCGGTAGACGACATCCGCATGCGCCTGTTCACGGCCATCGGCTATGGTCGCTGGTCGCTGGTCGCGAACATGCGCGGGTCCGATCTCAACCATGCGCTCAGCAACGATGTCGATCGCATCCAGGTCGCGGTCTTCAGCCTCATGTCATTTGGCCAGAATATCATCTGGCTGACGCTCTACGGCCTGCTGTCCACGCTGATATCCTGGCAGATGACTTTGTTCGCCATGTCCGTTGGCGCAGCGACCCTGTTCAGCCTGTACCCGGTGCGCCGGAAGATCGCCCGCCATGCGCAATCCATGTCGAATTCCCTGCAGGAACGGCAATATGTCGCGTTCGAATTCATCACCGGCATGAAGATCGCCAAGGCTTTCAACAGCGAACCCTATTATCTTCAACGCTTGGATCGGCTGCTCGCAACGCTGCGCGTTGGCACTGTCGAGTTCGCCCGGCTGACATCCAACAGCACCGCCCTGTTCCAGTTGGCAAGCGGTGCGGCCGCAGCCCTGTTCGTTTATGTGGCTTATGCCGTCATCGCGCTGCCCCTGCCGCAGCTGATGACAATGCTGCTGTTGTTCATGCGCCTCGCGCCGCGCTTCAACGCCCTGCAGAGCACGCTCCAGCAACTGCTCCTCTGTCTGCCCGGCTATGAGAATGTCGCCAGGCTCCTGCACATCTTCACGGCGGAGCAGAACCGCACCGAAGGACCGGAGCGCGGGCAGATGCCCCTCCTGACCCGGCATGTCCGTTTCGACCGTGTATCCATCACCCATCAGGGCGCGGGCACGCCGACGATCGCGAACCTCGATCTGGAATTGCCCGCCGGCAAGATCATTGCCCTGGTCGGGCCTTCGGGCGCAGGCAAGAGCACCATCGCGGACATGCTGATGGGGCTACTCGATCCCAGCGAGGGCCAGATTCTGGTCGACGGTGTCAACCTTGCCCAGGATGATCGGCAATGGCGGTCCCAGATCGCCTATATGCCCCAGGATGTCTTCCTGTTGCATGACAGCATCGCAACCAATTTGCGCATCGGCAAGGCGGATGCGAGCGATGAGGAGTTGTGGAACGCCCTCGACGCCGCCAACGCCCTCCAGTTCGTCGGCGCCTTGCCCCAGGGGCTCGATACCGTGGTCGGCGATCGTGGCAGCCGTCTGTCCGGCGGGGAAAGGCAGCGCATTGCCCTCGCGCGCGCGCTGCTGCGCCATCCCAGGCTGCTGATCCTGGACGAGGCGACCAGCGCGCTCGACATCGACGCACAGACCAAGATCGAAACCGCGATTGCCGGTTTGCGGGGCCATATCACCATATTGGCCATAGCCCATACGGCATCGCTCGTCGCACTTGCCGACGTCATCATTCATCTCGACCGGGGTCGGGTCGTGCAGGTCCGGACGAACAATCCGGTCAAGGACGAGGATGTCGTCGCCGCAGCGGAATAGCCCTCCCACAGGCTCCGACGCGCATCGCCATGGGCACCATATCCGCCTATCGGCGCCCCGTTCGACATCGGGGGTGGCCTTGTATCCGGCAAACGCCTATCCGCAGGGCCATCAGCAGCCAATGCGAAGGTTCCCATGTCCAAAGCCAGTCCCGCCGATATCATGCCGATCGCCGATGTCATGGCGCGGCTGCGCGATCCGGAAACGGGCTGCCCCTGGGACATAGAGCAGGATTTCGCGAGCATCGCGCCCTACACGATCGAGGAAGCCTATGAAGTGGCGGACGCGATCGAGCGCAATGACATGGCCGACCTGCGCGATGAACTGGGCGATCTGCTGCTCCAGGTCGTCTTCCACAGCCGCATCGCCGAACAGGCCGGCCATTTCCGCCTGCAGGATGTGATCGACAGTATCGCGGCCAAGATGATCCGGCGTCATCCCCATGTCTTTGGCGAAGGCGCCCGGCGCGAGGATGGCCATGCCCAATGGGAAAGCATCAAGGCGGCCGAACGCGCCGACAAGATCCCCGACCCGAGCGCCATGGCCGGCGTGGCACAGGCGCTTCCGGCGCTGCTGCGCGCCGAAAAGCTGCAGAAGCGGGCCGCCCGCACCGGCTTTGACTGGCCCGACGCCCAGGGCGCGATCGCGAAGATCCATGAGGAACTGGACGAGGTCGCCAGCGCGACCAGCCATGCCCATCGGGAGGAAGAGGTCGGCGACCTGCTCTTTGCCGTCGTGAACCTCGCACGCCATCTCAAGATTGACCCCGAAGTCGCGCTGCGTGGCGGAAATGCCAAGTTCGATCGTCGTTTCCGTCAGATGGAGGCAATCGCCGGCGACGCGTTCGTGGGCCTGTCGCTCGACGAGAAGGAAGCGCTATGGCAACAGGCGAAGCAGGCGGAATAATCAGGCCGGTCACGCCGGCGGATCATGATGCGATCTGGGATATCCTGAAACCAGTGCTGCGCGCTGGCGAAACCCTGGCGGTCGATCGCGCGATCGGCCGCGAAGATGCCCTTGCCCTGTGGCTGTCCCCGGACCGCACGGTTCGCGTCGTCGAGGAAGATGGCACCCTGCTCGGCATCTTCTACGTCCGCGCCAACCAGCCGGGCGGTGGCAACCATGTTGCCAATGCCGGCTATGTCACCGCAGGCCACGCCACCGGACGCGGCGTCGCCCGGCGCATGTGCGCCGCCTCGTTCGATCTGGCACGCGATCTGGGCTTCAGCGCGATGCAATATAATTTTGTCGTGTCCACCAACGCCCGCGCCGTTTCCCTTTGGACTGCGATGGGTTTCAGCACCGTCGGGCGTTCACCCGCTGCGTTTCGGCATCCGACCTATGGCCCCGTCGATACTCTTATCATGCATCGCCCGCTTTGACAGGTCTGCGATCACTTGATAGTTTCATTTGGCAACTAGATGGGAGTGTCAGGTCATGCGTCTTGGTCCGATCTTCACTTTGTGCGTCGCGCTTTCCGCGCCCACAACAGGTATCGCGCAAACCTATATGGACAGTTCCAACGCGATTGGCACCAATTCGCTGGGTGTATTGACCTCTTCTTATGCGGGGCCGATCAACGGTTTTGCCGGAAACCATGATTTCAGGCCTGGCGGTGGCAATCCGCTGGAACGGGATTTCATCAAGGCCCGCAATTTTGTTGCCGAAGGCCGCTATGCCGAAGCCGATCCCGTTCTCAATATGCTGATTGGACGGACCAGCGCCCCCCAGGTGCGTTTCCTCAAGGGGGTCACCATGCTAGGGCTTGGGGACCCTGCCGCGGCTCGGCGCTATCTCGAACCGGCAAGTCGAACGGGGCATCCGGGCGCGCTGTCCGGCCTCGCTCTCGCCCATATACAGTTGGGCAATCAGGATGCAGCGCAGAAGATCCTGGACAGTCTGCGCAGCCGACTTGAAAAATGCGGCGGTATGTGCGCGGATTCCAAATCGCTTCGTCAGGCAATCACCGTGGTCGAAAAGGGGCTAGTTTGATTTCGTTCTGAGTCGTTCTCTTCCCCGCTCTCACTGCCCTGCCCTTTGACCTGACGTCATGCTGACGGCATAGGGCCAGATTGAAGAGCGTATAAAGGGGGCGTGAATTGATCGATAGCGTGTTGGGGATGCAGCATATCAGCGTCCGGCTCATCGATGGGGCGCGCATATGAGCGCGCCTGCATGGCTGGACAGCCGTTTCCAGATAGCTGCGCGCGGCAGCAATGTGCGCACGGAAATCGTCGCCGGCATCACCACCTTCCTCACCATGGCCTATATCGTGCTGGTCAACCCGGCGATCCTGGGTGAGGCCGGCATGCCGCTGGTCGGCGTGGCCGCTGCGACCTGTTTCGCCGCCGCCTTCGCCAGCATTCTGATGGGGATGGTCGCGAACGTGCCGCTGGCACTGGCACCGGGCATGGGCCTCAACGCCTATTTCACCTATTCGGTGGTGCTGGGCCTTGGTATCCCCTGGCCGGTCGCGCTCGGCTGCGTCTTTCTCTCGGGCGTCGCTTTCCTGGCGCTGACGCTGGCGGGCATCCGCCAGATGATCCTGGCTGCCATCCCGCCGCATCTTCTGGCGGCGGTTGCCGGCGGCATCGGCCTTTTCATTGCCTTCATCGGCCTGCGCAATGCCGGCATCGTCGTCTCCAACAGCGCCACCTCGGTCGCGCTTGGCGACCTCCGCTCGGCCCCGGTTCTGCTCACCCTGTTCGGCCTGACGCTGATCGCCGGCCTCTCGATCCGCCAGGTGCGCGGCGCGATCCTGATCGGCATCGTTGCCACCACCCTGCTCGGCTGGCTGGTTGGCGCGCTGCATTTCACGCCGACGCCCTATGATGTCTCGGCGCTGGGCAGCACGGCCTTCCATCTCGATCTTGGCGCGGTCTTCGCCGGCAGCCACGGTATTGGCGTGCTGGAGATTATCTTCGTTTTCCTGTTCGTCGACCTGTTCGACAATCTCGGCACGCTGATGGCGGTGACCAAGCGCGCCGGCCTCGCTCGCCCCGATGGTAGCGTGCCCAATCTCAACCGCATCCTGATCGCCGACGCGGCCGCGACCATGGTCGGCGCGACGGCGGGCACCAGCACCGTCACCTCCTATGTCGAAAGCGCAGCCGGCGTCGCGGCCGGCGGTCGTACCGGCCTCAGCGCCATCGTCACCGGCCTCCTCTTCCTGCTCACCATCTTCGCCGCGCCCTATGCCGGCTTGGTGCCGCTCTATGCGACGGCGCCGGCGCTGATCCTGGTCGGCAGCCTGATGATGGCGCCGCTGGTCGAGGTCAGCTGGGAAGAGCCGTTCGAGGCCGTTCCCGCCTTCCTCACCCTGGCACTCATCCCCCTCACCTTCTCAATCGCCAACGGCATCGCCTTCGGCATTGTCGCCCATGCGATCCTGAAGCTGCTGCGCGGCAGGATGAACCGCGCCGACTGGCTGCTCTTCCTGCTCGCTATATTGATCGTCATCCGCTTTGCCTGGGTTGCCGCTGCATGAAATTCCTCCTCGCCCTGTTCGGCCTGCTGACCGCTACCCCCGCCCTCGCCCAGAAGCTCGACGAGCAACCGCGCACGGCGATCATGACCGCCTTCCCGCCCGAACATGCCGCACTTGTCGGCCGGATCGAGCAACCGCGTACCGTTCGCGTCAACGGCGTGCCGGTGACGCTTGGCCAGATGGCCGGCAAGCCGGTGCTGCTAGTCGAAAGCGGCGTCAGCATGGTCAATGCCGCGATGACCACCCAGTGGCTGGTCGATCGCTTCGCGGTGAAGCGCATCCTCTTTTCCGGCATTGCCGGCGGCATCGATCCGTCGCTGCACATCGGCGATGTCGTGGTCGCGGCCGACTGGGGCCAGTTCATGGAAAGCACGATCGCGCGCGAGGCGCCGGGCGGCTATGCGCCGATCTTCCGCACGCCGGGCAACGACCTGCCCAATTATGGCATGATCTTCCCCCGCGATGTCGAGGTCGGCAATGAGGCCGAAGCCAAGAGCTGGCACCGCGCCTTCCCGGCCGATCCCGCTTTGCTCGCCATCGCCCGCGCCCTGTCATCCTCGGAACGCCTGGCCCGCTGCGCCGATGCGGACGCTGCAAAATGCCTGCCGCACCAGCCAAGCCTGCATGTCGGCGGGCGCGGTATCAGCGGCCCCGCCTTCATGGACAATGCCGCCTATCGCCAATATCTGTTCGCCACCTTCCAGGCGCAGGTGCTGGACATGGAAAGCGCGGCCGTGGCGCAGGTCGCCTATGCCAATCGCGTGCCCTTCCTGGCCTTCCGCAGCCTCTCGGATCTCGCCGGCGGCGACGCCGAGCAGAACCAGATGAGCGTCTTCATGGCGCTCGCCTCGGCCAATTCGGCCCGCGTCGTACAGGATTTCGTGACGCGACTGCCCGATTAGAGCGTTTTCTAATCAGGTGGAATCACCTGATGACTCGGAAAACGCGTTAAACCAAAAACTTAGAGCAACCGATCTGACGCAGTCGGATCGGAATTTGCTCTAACGGTCGCGCTTGAGGAAACGGGCGAGGCCGGAGTCGGACAGGCGGACATCCACCTGCATCTCCGCCTCGCTCGGCCGCGTTGCCAGCACCTCGCCATGCTCGTGCAGCCAGGCGAGGGCAGCCCCATCGGCGATCGGCAGGCGCAGGCTGTGAACCCGCGCACCGCGCGTCAGCCGGCTGCTGATCGCCCGCTGTAGTCCTTCGACACCCTCGCCGGTCAAGGCCGAGATGATGACGACGTCATCATGCCGTGCCGCAATCTCGCGCGCCTGCCCGGCACTCTCTGTATCGAGCAGGTCCAGCTTGTTCCACGCCTCGATAATCGGCGGCGGATCAGCCTCGCCATCACTACGCTCCAGCGCGCCTTCGCCGGCCACGCCCAGTTCACTCAGCACGTCCAGCACGTCGTCGCGCTGCGCTTCGGTATCGGGATGAGCGATGTCGCGGACATGGACGATGATATCGGCCGACAGCACTTCCTCCAGCGTCGCACGAAAGGCCGCGATCAACTGGGTCGGCAGGTCGGAGACGAAGCCGACCGTGTCGGACAGGATCGCCTTGTCCAGCCCCGGTAGCACGATCTGCCGCATCGTCGGGTCGAGCGTGGCGAACAGCAGATCCTCGGCCATCACCTCGGCGCCGGTCAGGCGATTGAACAGGGTCGACTTGCCGGCATTGGTATAGCCGACCAACGCGATCACCGGCCAGGGCGCGCGCTGGCGCCGGGCGCGATGCAGGCCGCGCGTCTTGGTGACCTGATCCAGTTCGCGCCGGATCTTGGCCATGCGGTCGCGGATCATGCGCCGGTCCGCCTCGATCTGGGTTTCGCCCGGACCGCCGAGGAAGCCGAAGCCACCGCGCTGGCGCTCAAGATGGGTCCAGCTCCGTACCAGGCGGCCAGCCTGATAGTCGAGATGGGCGAGTTCGACCTGCAGCCGCCCTTCATTGGTGGCCGCGCGCTCGCCGAAAATTTCCAGGATCAGCCCGGTCCGGTCGATCACCTTGGCGCCGGTTCCCTTTTCCAGATTGCTCTGCTGCACCGGGGTCAACGCATTGTCGACGATGACCAGTTCCGCCTCTTCGTGGTTCACCAGCGTGGCGATCTGATCGACCTGACCGCTGCCGAACAGGGTGGCGGGCTTGCGGTCACGGACGCGGAAGCTCTGGGCGGCGCGCACATCGATACCGATCGCCAGGGCGAGGCCACGGGCTTCCTCCAGCCGGGCGTCGCTGTCGCGGCGGTCACCGCCATGGGTTTCGGCATGCACGACGACGGCACGCGCACCGCGCGCCACTTCGTCCTCGGAGTCGCGATTGAATATGGCCATGTCAGCTTAGAGCATCTGGCCGCGCTCCGGTCTACCCGCGCGGATCGGCGGGAAGACCGGATGCGGCGTGGACGATCAGTCGTCCTGCTCGTTCTCGCCCGACAGGTCGAGCGAATGGAGCGGTTGCACGGTCGAAATGGCGTGCTTGTAGACCAGCTGCACCATGCCGTCGCGTTCGAGCAGCATGCAGAACAGGTCGAAGGCGGCGATCTCGCCCTGGAGCATCACGCCGTTGACCAGGAACATGGTCACCGGGCTGCCCGACTTGCGCACGGCGCTCAGGAAGATTTCCTGCAGCAGGCGCGGCTTGCCATTGCCGTCGCTGGCCTTGCGCAGATCGGTCAGGTCCATCGTCTGGGCCGGCATCACCGTCGAAATGGCATGCTTGTAGACCAGCTGCGACTGACCATCCCGGCGCAGCAGCACGGAAAAATTGTCGAACCAGGTGATGATGCCCTGCAGCTTCACGCCCTTGACCAGGAACATGGTCACCGGGGTCTTCGACTTGCGCAGGCTGTTGAGGAAAATATCCTGAAGGTTGTTCACTTTGTCGGCCATGGTTTTTGCCAGTCCTTTATTGGCGGGACGTTACCCGCTCTCGCACCTCTGGGCGGAGGTGTCTTGCCTGCCCCCGCTTGTCGAGGGCGAGGCAATCCTACCGCAATTGCGAAGGGGCGTCCATGCCTGACATCGCCATCGGGAATTTCCCTTGCGTCAGCCGTCCTTTCCGTCGGTAATGCCCAGCAATTTCAGTTTGCGGTGCAGCGCAGATCGCTCCATGCCGATGAAGGTCGCGGTGCGCGAGATATTGCCCGAAAACCGCCGGATCTGGATGCGCAGATATTCCCGTTCGAAACTTTCGCGCGCCTCACGCAGCGGCGCGCCCATGATCGCCGACTGGCCGATGCCGTCGCCCCCGCCACCGCTCGTCAGTTCGGCCGGCAACATGTCCAGTTCAATCCGGCCGATCCGGTCGCCCGGCGCCAGGATCATCGTCCGCTCGATCACGTTGCGCAACTGACGGACATTGCCCGGCCATTCATTGGCCTGCAGCGCCGCCATGGCATCGCTGGCGATCTCGGGTGGATTGACCCGGCGATCGGCGGCGAAGCGCGCCAGATAATGTTCGACCAACGGCGGAATATCGTCGCGCCGCTCGGACAGCGACGGGATCTGCAAGGGCACGACATTGAGTCGATAGAAGAGATCTTCGCGGAAGCGCCGCTCCTCGATCTCCGCCGTCAGGTTGCGCGCGGTCGAGGAAATGACGCGCACGTCCACCTTCACCTGCCGCTGCCCGCCGACGCGGGTGAAACTCTGGTCGGTCAGCACCCGCAATATCTTGCCCTGGGTGGTGACCGGCATGTCGGCGATCTCGTCCAGATAGAGCGTGCCGCCATGCGCCTGTTCCAGATAGCCCGGACGCACCAGCCCGCTGGGATCCTCGACGCCGAACAGCTCCTCCTCGACCCGGTCCGGGTCCATCCGCGCCGCGGCGACGATGATGAAGGGCGCATCGGCGCGACCGCTCCAGCTGTGCAGCATGCGGGCGGCGACTTCCTTGCCGACGCCCGCCGGCCCGGAAATCAGCACCCGGCTACCGGTGCCCGCAACCTTCTTGATCGTCGCCCGCACGCCGTTGATCGATGCCGACGTGCCGGTCAGCTCATCATCCTGGCCAAAGCGCGCGCGCAGCGTCTGGTTCTCGCGCCGCAGCCGCTCGGTCTCGGTGGCGCGCGCCACCAGATGGAGCAGCCGGTCCGCCTCGAACGGCTTCTCGATGAAATCGGCCGCGCCCTTGCGGATCGCCGCCACCGCCGTGTCGATATTGCCATGGCCGGAAATCATCAGAACCGGGACGGTCGCGTCACGCCGCTTGATTTCGTCCAGCAGTTCCAGCCCGTCGAGCTTCGAGCCCTGCAGCCAGACGTCGAGCAGCACCAGCGAGGGGCGCCGGCTGTCCAGCGCCTCGATCGCGCTGTCGCTGTTGGCGGCGGTGCGGGTGGTAAAACCCTCATCTTCCAGCACACCCGCAACCAGATCGCGAATGTCCTCTTCGTCGTCGACTATCAGAATATCAAGCGCCATTGGCCGTCACTTTTCCTTTGGGCAAGGCAACCACCTGCCCCTCTTCCAGTTTCTCCAGGGCCGCGACAGGGAAGCGCAGCGTCACCCGCGCGCCCCCGCCTTCCGCATCATCGAAGCGGATTTCGCCCATATGTTCTTCGACAATCTTCTTGACGATGGCCAAGCCCAAACCCGTCCCCTTCGACCGGGTGGTCATATAGGGCTCCAGGATGCGCTCACGTTCGGGCGGCAGGCCGATGCCATCGTCGCGCACCTCGATTACCAGCGCGCCATCAGCCTCATGCAGGCGCATGCGCACATGGCCGCGCACCCCGCCATCCTCGGGCACCGGCTTCGGCTCGATCGCCTCGACCGCATTCTTGACGATATTGGTCAGCGCCTGGCCAAGCTGCCGGCGATCGCACACCATCTCCATCTCCCCGGCATCCGCGTCGAAGGCGAAGCGAATATCGGGATGGGCCACTTCGTGCAGGAACAGCGCGTGCCGGGCGATGTCGCCCAGCGCCTCGCGCCGGAACACCGGCTTGGGCATGCGCGCAAAGGAGGAAAATTCGTCGACGATGCGGCGCAAATCGCCCACCTGCCGCACGATCGTGCCGGTCAGGCGTGCAAAGGTCGACTTGTCGCTCGTCACCTCCTCGCCATAGCGGCGCTGCAGGCGTTCGGCTGCCAGCTGGATCGGGGTCAGCGGGTTCTTGATCTCATGCGCGATGCGCCGCGCCACATCCGACCAGGCTGCACGGCGCTGATCCGACAATTGCTGGGTGATGTCGTCGAAGGTCAGGATATGGCCGGACACATCTTCCGACACCTTGACCGCCAGCGTGCGGAGGTCGCCTTGGGCGCGCACCTGGACAATCCCGGCATCCTCCTGCGACGCAACCAGTTCGGCCAGCTCAGCCGAAATCTCGGCCAGCGGCCGTCCGACCGGATCATCGCCTTCACGCACCAGGATCGCAGCGGCCGAGCTGTTCAGCAACTGGATCACGCCGCCGCGGTCCACCGACAACACGCCGGCACTCACGCCCGACAGGATCGCCTCGATAAAGGCGCGCCGCTCATCAAGCTGACTGTTGGCCGCGACCAGCGCGCCAGTCTGCGCTTCCAACCGCTGGGTCATGCGGTTGAAGGCGGAGGCGAGCGTGCCGATTTCATCCCGGCTGGCCGGGCTGGTCACGCGCGCGGACAGGTCGCCCGCCGTGATCTTGCGGGCCGCTGTCACCAGTTCATTGACCGGCCTGACCATCCAGTCGGCGACCGCCAGCGCGATGTAGACGGCGATGCCGACCAGCAACAGCGACCCCACGAACAGCAGCAGGTTGAACCGCAATTGCAGCGCGCGGGATTGCGCCGCGAACAGGTCATAATCGCCCAGCACCTTCTGTGCCCGCTCCACATTGGAGAAGGACGAACTGCCGGCATTGCGCGTGGCATAGAGATAGATTTTGGAATTGGGGTAAAGCAGCGTCACCGCTTCGATCTGGTTCGGCTTGGCAGCCACCACCACATCCTCGCCGGACGCCAGGCGCTTCACGACCTCGGCGGACAGCATTTCAGACGCTGGCCGGCTCTCGGGATCGACCGTCGCAGCGGTCCGCGCCACGCCGTCCTTGCCGATCTCGATGATCGCCGACCGGTTCAGCTTTCGCGTCACCACCTGATAGATATAGCCCTCGGCAAAGCGGGGGCTCGAAACGCTCGACTGGCCCAGATAGTCGCGCAGGTCGCTCGCCATGGTCAGCGTCTCGTCGCGGACCTCGCGCAAATTCTGCTCATAATAGCCGCGCGCCAGATCGCTGGCATTTTGCAGCATGCCGCGCGCACTGTCCGAAAACCAGAATTGCACACCATATTGGAACAACAGTGACGCAAAGATCACGACCAGCAGCATCGGCACACTGGCCACGACCGAGAAGATCGCCACCAGGCGGACGTGGAGCTGACCATCGCTGCCGATCGCCGATTTTGCAGCCCGACGTTTGGCCACGCGGCGCCCCAGCAGCATCAGCAGCGCGATCGCCGGCACCAGATTGGCGACCAGCAACAGCGCCACGATCGGCGGGGTCAGCAGAGTGTAGGACTGGTCCTGCCCGGACAACAGGCGATAGGTCAGGCCAGCGGTGCCGAGAAACAGGATGAGCGTGACCGCTTCGATCGCGGCGGCCAGGCGACCGTTGCGCAGGTAAGGCCGGATCAGCCTTGCCCAAGCCTGCCCCCGTCGGGGGATTGTCACCGCACCAGTCATAGTGGCTTCGTTACAACAATGCCGTGCCCGATCAAACACAGTTTTTACATAAAACCATGTCGCTGGTCGATGCGATTGGGCGCTTCGTCTCGCCCTTGCTAGTCGCTCAGCCGCAATTGCAGGGGGTCGAGGCCATAATCGGTCAACTTCTTGCGCAGCGTATTGCGATTGATGCCTAGCAGGCCGGCGGCGCGGATCTGATTGCCATCGACGCTGGCCAGCGTTTCCTGCAGCAGGATCGGCTCGATCACCGCCAGCAGATTGTCATGCAATTGGGGATTGGCCTGTCCCAGCCCGACGCCCAGTTGCCGCTTGGTCCATTCCCGCACGGCCTGCGCAAGCTGCCCTGCGGGCGCGGCGTGGTCGGCCGGCACCGCATCCAGCGGCAGCGCATGCCGCAGCATGTCGGCCGCGATCACATTCTCGCGGCTCAGCACGGCAAGCCGCTGCATGATATTCTGCAACTCGCGCACATTGCCCGGCCAGTGATAGGCCATCAGCAACTGCGCGGCGTCCTCGGCCAGCGCCTTGCGCGGCAAGCCGTCCTGCGCTGCCCGATCCAGGAAATGGCGGGCCAGCAAGATCACATCCTCGCGCCGTTCGCGCAAAGGCGGCAGCGACACCGGCACGACATTGAGCCGATAATAGAGATCCTGACGGAACCGATTTTCCTCGATCAGCCGCGGCAGATCCTTGTTGGTGGCGGCGATGATGCGGACATCGACCCGCACCGGCTTCGACCCACCGACCGTCGTCACCTCGCCCGACTGGAGCACGCGCAGCAGCCTTGTCTGCGCCTCCATCGGCATGTCGCCGATTTCATCAAGGAACAGGGTGCCGCCCTGGGCCTGCTCGAACTTGCCGGCGGTCCGCGCCTGCGCGCCGGTAAAGGCCCCCTTTTCGTAGCCGAACAGTTCGGCTTCGATCAGCTCGCGCGGAATGGCCGCCATGTTGATCGCGACGAAGGGCCGGGTGCGTCGCTGGCCCAGGCTATGGATGGCTTCTGCCACCAGTTCCTTGCCCGTCCCCGACTCGCCCAGCACCAGGATGCTGAGATCATTGGAAAGAACCCTGGCGATGGTGCGATAGACTTCCTGCATCGCAGGCGAGCGCCCGACCAGCGGCAAGCCATCATGCGGCAGCCCCTGTTCCGCCGCATCAGCGCCGCCCGATCGATGCCCCAAGGCGTCCGCAACAGCGCGCGTCAACTCATTGAGATCGAACGGCTTTGGCAGATATTCGAACGCCCCCTTCTCGGTCGCCCGGATCGCTGTGTTCAGGGTGTTCTGTGCAGAAAGAATGATAACATTCAGGTCGGGCTTGCGCTCGATAATCTCCGCCACGCCATCCAGCCCATCGCCATCCGGCAACATGACGTCGGTGATCAGAATGTCCGGAGAAAAACTCTCCATCAACGCCGTGCGCTCGCGGATCGATCCGGCGATCTTCACCTTGTGCCCCTGGCGCCGCAGAGCTTCCCCTACCACCACGCAGATGGCGGGATCATCATCGACGACCAGGACCGTGCCCGTCGCGGCCATCAGCCCATGCCCATCGGCAGCAGGATGCGGAAGGTCGACTCCCCGGCTTCCTGATCGCGAGAATATTGCACGAAACCGCTCATGTCCCTCACCAACTTGTCGACCAGTGCTAGGCCGAGCCCCTGCCCGTCCCGCTTGCCCGTGATGAACGGGTTGAAGAGGTGGTCCAGAATATGCTCCGGCACGCCCGGTCCATTGTCGATCACCACGATCTCGATCGGCAGCACGGCGCTGCCCTTGCGATCGCCGACCAGCACCGACATGCCATGCCGGAACGCCGTCTCGACGCGAATGCAGGGGTGCTCGACATGCTCCAGCGCTTCCGCCGCATTCTTCAGCAAGTTGATCATCACCTGCACCAGCGCATCGTCATTGATGATCGCGAATGGTAGGGATGGATCATAACGCTTTATAATTTTTACATTCTTGGCAAAACCGGCCGCCGCAATATGGGATGCACGATCGATCAGCGGATAGATATTGCCGGGGCCGCATTCCAGCGTGCGGTCGGTCGTGAAATCCTGCATCCGGTCGATCAGGGCGGCGATCCGGTCGACCTCGTTGCAGATGAGTTGGGTCAGCGCGGCATCGCTGCCGCCATTGCTCGTTTCCAGCAACTGCGCAGCGCCGCGAATGCCCGACAACGGGTTCTTGATCTCATGCGCCAAAATTGCCGCCGCGCCGACCGCCGATCGCGCACCGCCTGCCGTGCCGCGATGGCCGATCTTGCGGGCCTGCCCCTGCGCATGGATCGACACGACCCGCCAGCCATCATGATCGACGATGGGGGAAATCATCAGGTCCACCTCCATCTCGGCGGTGCGACCGGCATGGACCTTGATGTCATAGGCGGCGATCGGCTTGTTGCTGTGCCAGATATCGAAGCGCGCGCCAGCCTCGGCGATCCGCACCGTGCGCGCCACATCGCTGCCGATGATCGCCGACCGCGCCATGTTGAGCAGGGTTTCCGCCCGCACATTGGCGTCGGCAATGCCGTTGTCCGGCCGCACCACCAAGGTCGCGACCGGCAACGCCGTCATCAGTTCCGACAGGGATGGTCCATCCTGCTGCATCTGAAGCGGCGGGAGGGACGGCAATGGCATGGTCATGCAGCCTGAAGTGCGACCGCCGGTTC
The DNA here is from genome assembly GCF_056859495.1 of Sphingobium sp. L-44. Taxonomy (NCBI): domain Bacteria; kingdom Pseudomonadati; phylum Pseudomonadota; class Alphaproteobacteria; order Sphingomonadales; family Sphingobiaceae; genus Sphingobium; species Sphingobium sp. L-44. The sequence continues at coordinate 46,255 of NZ_JBSXOQ010000029.1, forward strand.
ATCCGCCGCAATCAGCGGCTCGTAGAAGGCGGCCAGCATATCCAGCACCCGCTGCGCGTCCGCCTCCTGATTGACCGTGTTGCGGAACTCCGCCGATCCTGTCAGGCCCTTGGTGTACCAGCCGATATGCTTGCGTGCCATGTTGACGCCAGTCATATTGTCATAATGGTCGAGCATCATCCGATAATGCTCTGTAATCAGATCATATTGCTCGGCAAGGCTCGGGTCGGCACGACGCTCGCCGGTGGCGAACCAGTGCATCACCTGGCCCAGCAGCCACGGCTTGCCATAGGCGCCACGGCCGATCATCACGCCGTCGGCGCCGCTCTGGTCAAGCGCGGTTTCCGCGTCCTCGATCGAACAGATGTCGCCATTGACGATCACGGGTAGCTTCACCGCATCCTTGACCGAGCGGACGAAGCCCCAGTCGGCGCTGCCCTTGTACATCTGGCAGCGGGTGCGACCGTGAACCGTGATCAGCTTCGCGCCCAGATCCTCGGCGATATGTGCCAGCTCGGGCGCGTTGAGGCTCGAATGATCCCAGCCCATGCGCATCTTGACCGTCACCGGCACATCGACCGCCTCGACCGTCGCCTTGATCAGCGCCGCCGCCAGCGGCAGGTCGCGCATCAGCGCGCTCCCCGCATCGCCATTGACGACCTTCTTCACCGGGCAGCCCATGTTGATGTCGATGATCGCCGCGCCGCGATCGGCATTGAGCTTGGCGGCTTCGGACATTTCCGTCGGCGAACAACCGGCCAGCTGCATCGACACCGGTTCTTCCAGCGGATGCCAGGCGGCCTTCTGCAGCGACTGGCGCGTTTCGCGGATCATCGCCGCGCTCGCGATCATCTCGGTGACGTTCAGGCCCGACCCGAAACGGCGAACCAGGGTACGGAAGGGCATATCGGTAACACCGGTCATCGGCGCCAATATGACCGGCATGTCGACCGTCACCGGTCCAACGGAAATGGGGGAAAGCCTGCGCGTCATCTTCTATCACTGCCTAAAAAACAGGCAGCCCTTAGCCGAAAATGGCCGCGACGACAAGGCGGGCGCCGGACCACTTGTCGCGCTTTAGAGGTTGGCGATCATGGGGCAGAGCGTCTATGCGCCGCAGCATGACATCGAACAGCAGGATCGTCGCGCTGATCGTCGCCGCCGGGCAGGGAAGCCGGGCCGGTGGCGACATTCCCAAACAATATCGGCAGATCGGCGGCCAGGCCGTGCTGGCCCATGCCCATGACGCGCTGACGACACATGGCAGCGTGTCGGCCATCCACATCGTTCTGGGCGAAGGCGAGGAAAGCCGCGCACAGGCCATGCTGGGCGATCGCACCGCCTATTTCGTCACCGGTGCGGACAGCCGGCGCGGTTCGGTCTGGGCCGGACTTGAGGCGATCGCTGCCGCCGGTGGCGCAGACATCGTGCTGATCCATGATGCCGCCCGCCCCTTCCTGCCCGCATCGGTGGTCGACCGGCTGCTGGCCGCGCTGGAAGATGCCGAAGGTGCCATCCCCGCCCTGCCCGTCGCCGATACGCTGGTACGCAGCGAGGGCGCGCAGATGGGCGACGGCGTCGATCGCGCCGACCTGCATCGCGTGCAGACGCCGCAGGCCTTCCGCTTCGACACCATCCTGGCCGCCCATCGCGGCTGGGACGAGGAACAGGAAGCAACCGACGATGCCCAGATATTGCACGCCTGGGGCCATGACGTCATTTTGGTGCAGGGCGATGAAAGGCTTGAGAAATTGACCTATCCCGAAGACTTCGCTCGCGCCGAAGCACGCATCGTGGACGCCCGCACCACCCGCGTCGGCATGGGCTATGACGTCCATCGCCTCGCGCCCAACGAAGAATTGTGGCTCGGCGGCGTACTGGTCCCGCACGATCGGGGCCTCGCCGGCCACAGCGATGCCGATGTCGCCCTCCATGCTATCGTCGATGCGATCCTCGGCGCGCTCGCCGATGGTGATATCGGCAGCCATTTCCCGCCGTCCGATCCACAATGGCGCGGCGCCTCGTCGGATCGCTTTCTCGCCCATGCCCGCGATCTGGTCCTGAAACGGGACGGTCGGATCGACCATGTCGACCTCACCATCATCTGCGAAGCGCCCAAGATCGGACCGCATCGCGACGCCATGCGTGCCAGGATCGCGGAGATATTGGACGTTCCGCTCGACCGGATCAGCGTCAAGGCGACGACGACCGAGCGGCTGGGTTTCGCCGGCCGGCGCGAGGGCATCGCCGCGCAGGCGGTTGCCACCCTCTCCCTCCCCACGCTATTCTGAGCCGACCATGCCCAATACCATCCTGCCCGCCCAGCTCGTCGACCTTGCCGAGAAGGTCATCATCGCCAACCGCCGCGCCGGTCGCACCGTGGCCGTCGCGGAAAGCTGCACCGGCGGCCTGGTCTCCGCGGCCCTTACCGAAATTGCCGGCTCCTCCGACGTCTTCGAAGCCGGCTTCATCACCTATTCCAATGATATGAAGGCGGAACTTCTGAAAGTTTCGCATGATGTGCTGGACACGTTCGGCGCGGTGTCCATCGCCACCGCCTGGGCGATGGCGCAGGGCGCTCTAAAGAAGAGCCACGCCCATGTCGCGGTCGCCATCACCGGCATCGCCGGGCCGGGCGGCGGCAGCGAGCAGAAGCCGGTCGGCACCGTCGTCTTCGCGCGCGCGGAACGCGGCGGCAGCCCCGACAAGGTCGTGGCCGACATGCATCATTTCGAGGATAATGGCCGGGGCGGCGTCCGCCTTCAGGCGGCGTTGTGCGCGCTCGAACTGCTGCTGCCCGACTCGCCAGCACCATAAAGCGCCGCCGCGCGCGTCTCGAACGCGCCGATCATCTTGCGCAGCGCCTTGTCGAAGAACTGACCGGCCAGCATCTCGAATATCCGGTTCTTGAATTCGAACTCGACCTCGAAATCCACCAGCACGCCGCCCTGCCCGTCGTCGCGGAAGCGCCATTCATTGTGGAGATGCTTGAGCGGGCCATTGAGATAGTCGACGCGGACATGATCCGGCCGATGCTTGTGGACGCGCGAGGTGAAGCTCTCGCTGATCCCCTTGAAGCCGACGATCATGTCCGCGACCATCTCGCTCTCGCTGTCAGAGCGGATACGGATCGCGCTGACCCAGGGCAGGAATTGCGGATAGGCCGAGACGTTCGACACCAGGTCGAACATCTGTTCCGGACTATAGGGCAGCTGACGGGTCTCGTTATGCTTGGGCATTCGCCGATCAGGCCTTCGCGACGGCCGCCTTGGCCAGCTTCGCCTCGCGCGCGGCGCGCATCTCGGCGAAGTCCTTGCCGGCATGATAGCTCGACCGGGTCAGCGGGCTCGATGCGACCTGCAGGAAGCCCTTGGCGCGTGCGATCGCCGCATAGGCGTTGAACGCAGCCGGGGTGACAAATTCCATCACCTTGGCATGCTTGGGCGTGGGCTGCAGATATTGGCCCATGGTCAGGAAGTCGATGTCGGCCGAACGCATGTCGTCCATCACCTGATGCACTTCCAGACGCTCCTCGCCCAGGCCCAGCATGATGCCCGACTTGGTGAAGATCGACGGGTCGAGCTTCTTGACGCTCTCCAGCAGGCGCAGCGACGCATAATAGCGCGCACCGGGGCGGATGGTCGGATAGAGCCGGGGCACGGTCTCCAAATTATGGTTATAGACGTCCGGACGGGCGGCGACGATCATCTCGATCGCACGCTCATGCTTGTTGCGGAAATCCGGGGTCAGGATCTCGATCGTGGTGCCCGGCGTCGTGCGGCGCAGCGCCTCGATCACCTTGACGAACTGGCTAGCGCCGCCATCGGGCAGGTCGTCGCGATCGACCGAGGTGATGACGATATGTTCAAGGCCCATCTCGGCGGCGGCATCGGCCAGGTTCTGCGGCTCGTTGACGTCCACCTTGCGCGGCATGCCGGTCTTGACGTTGCAGAAGGCGCAGGCGCGGGTGCAGACATCGCCCAGGATCATCACCGTGGCGTGCTTCTTGGTCCAGCATTCGCCGATGTTCGGGCAGGCCGCTTCCTCGCAGACCGTGTTCAGACCCTTTTCCCGCATCAACTTGCGCGTCTCATGATAAGCGGGGCTGGTCGGCGCCTTGACGCGGATCCAGTCAGGCTTGCGGGCACGCTCGGTCGTGGCGGGCTGACCGGGGACGGGGATCGGGGCAATGTCGTTCATCGGCCCCAGATAGCGATGCAGGACCATACTTGCCAGCCCTCTCTTTGTGCGGCACATCAATCATCATGACCGACTTTGCAGACATGCTCGAAGGCTATCGCCGCTTCCGTGACACCGGCTGGTCCCAGCAGCGCGAACGATGGGACGAACTCAACGAAGGGCAGAGCCCCCGCGTGATGGTGATCGCCTGTTCCGACAGCCGAGTCGACCCGGCCCAGATCTTCGACACCAGCCCCGGCGAAATCTTCGTCGTCCGCAATGTCGCCGCGCTGGTGCCGCCGTTCGAAACCAATCCGGGCTGGCACGGCGTGTCAGCGGCGCTGGAATTCGCCGTTCAGGTGCTCAAGGTCGGCGAGATCGTCGTTATGGGCCATGGCAAGTGCGGCGGCTGCAAGGCGGCGCTTAGCCATGACCTCAAGGATGCGCCTCCGGGTGAAGGCGGCTTCATCCATAACTGGATACAACTGCTTGATGATGCCCGCGACGTGGTGGTGGACCGCTATGGCGACCAGCGCGACCGTGAGGTTGAGCGCGCCATGGAGCAGGAAGGGGTAAAGGTCAGCCTTACCAATTTGCGCAGCTTCCCCTGTGTGCGCGCCAAGGAAAAGAGCGGCGAGCTGAAGCTGGTCGGCAGCTTCTTTGCCATTTCCGATGGCCAGCTCCACATATTGGACGAACAGACCGGCGTCTTCGCCGCAGCCTGACGGGAGGCGCATCATGCCCATGCGGCAGGAAGGGCGCGGCAATATCGCCCTGCTGATCGACGCGGACAATGCGTCGGCGGCCCATTTTGACGCGGTGATGACGGTGTTGGCGGAGCTGGGCACGGTCAATATCCGCCGCGCCTATGGCAATTGGAACAAGGCGACGCTCAAGACCTGGGCTGCGCTGTCGGTCGCACAGGCGATCGAGCCGCAGCAGCAGTTCGACCTGACCAAGGGCAAGAACGCCACCGACATGAAGATGACGATCGACGCGATGGACCTGCTGTCCAGCGGGCGCGTCGACGGCTTCGGCCTGATGTCGAGCGACAGCGACTTCACCCCCTTGGTGACGCGCCTGCGCCAGGACGGCATCCCGGTCTATGGCTTTGGCAACGCCAATGCGCCGGAGGGCTTCCGCCGCGCCTGCACCCGCTTCATCGACGTCGCGGCGCTGCGCCCGGTCGAAGTGCCGGTGGCCAAGCCCGCGACTGCGCCGAAGAAAAAGGCGCCGGCCAAGAGCGGCGCGGTCGCCAAGCCTGCCCCCGCAGCGGCAGCCCCGCCCCCGCCGGCGGCGACGCCTGCGCCGGCAGGCACCGGTGCGGCGGTGGACCCGGAAGTCGTGCGCCTGCTGATCGACGCCTATGACGAGGCGAAACGGGACGAACGCGGTTTTGTCGCCTTGGGACCGGTCGGTCAGCGGGTCGGCAACCGCTCCAGCTTCGACGTGCGCAATTATGGCTTCAAGCGCCTGTCCGATCTGGTCGCGGCCATCCCCAATTTCACCACCGAAGTGCGCGAAGGCGGCCAGACCTGGATCAAGCGAATCCGCTGATGCCGGTCGTCGCCCGCCATCTGACGATCCTCGGCCGGGTGCAGGGCGTCTTCTACCGCAACTGGACGGTCGAGACGGCGCGCGGCCTGGGCCTGACCGGCTGGGTCCGCAACCGGATGGATGGCAGTGTCGAGGCGCTGGTGCAGGGCGAGGCGGACATGGTCGATCACTTCGTCACGCTGGCACGGGATCTTTCCCGGACCGACGCCTATGCCACATCCCGGCGCGAGCGGGGATATGGGATCGCTGGCAGCGCGGAGAATCGATGAGTTCGATCGGGCGAAGGTTTGATCGAGCGTCACCGTCGGTATTTTCGGTGATTTCGCCGACCGGCGGCATCCAGCCCGCCGCTCGCAAGCGTTGCAGTCGTGCGCTGAGCCTTGCCGAGCGGGAGGAGATATCGCGGGGCCTGAGCGTCAGTAAACCCTTGCGTGCGATAGCAC
>NZ_JBSXOQ010000030.1:0-29961 GCF_056859495.1 Sphingobium sp. L-44
TGGGAACATCCCCTTTTTGAGCAGGCTTGCCGCCGTCCGGTGTGCTTTCAGGTGGGTCGCATCTATCATCAACTGGTCGGGCTTGCCGCCCTTCGCCGCGAGGGCCGCGAAGATCTTGTTGAACACGCCGAGCCGGCTCCACCGGATGAAGCGGTTGTAGATCGTCTTCGGCGGGCCATAATCGGCAGGCGCATCGCGCCACCGCAGGCCGTTCCTGATCACGAAGATGATCCCGCTGATGATCCGACGGTCGTCCACCCGTGGCACCCCGTGCGATAGCGGAAAATATGGCTCGATCCGGCGCATCTGCGCTTCCGACAACCAGAGCAGGTCACTCATCACGACGTCTCCTCACGCCGTCATTGAATCAACCCTTCGCTATCACCGCAAGCGATTTAATAGGTCCTGAGCCTAGCGCGTAGGATGGACGGCAGCAAATGGTCGTTTCTTGCAAGTTCTAGCCGGCGTCATCCTGACGAAAGTCAGGATCCATTCTGCGCTATGGCGGATGGGGAGCGCTGAATGGATCCCGGATCAAGTCCGGGATGACGGAACCGGCGAGGTCCGCTTTTCTGACCGACGATCGATCAAGCCGACGATAGTGAATGGCCGCTAGCCGTCCTTGCAATCTCAATGGAAGTCGCGCGATTTGGGCAGGATGCGCACGTCGCGGGGGTGACGGGCGGCGGGGGCGGCCTGTTTTGGCGGTCCGGATTGCGACAATCGGTTGAGGTCAGCGGTGCGGTCATGGATGCGGCTGGCCATCAGATGGACGACGCCCTCCTTGCTGCGTTGCACCTCGCCCTCGACCAGCATCAGCCGGCTGGCCATGACCGGGCGGCGCTGCAGCTCGAACAGGCGCGCCCAGAGCAGGATATTGGTGATGCCGGTCTCATCCTCGATGGTGATGAAGACGGCATTGCCCTTGCCCGGCCGCTGGCGCACCAGCACCACGCCAGCGGTGCGGACGCGCGCGCCATTCTTCGCCGCGCTGGTCTGGGCGCAGCTCAGCACGCCTTCGGCCGCGAAGACCGGGCGCAGGAACTGCATCGGATGGCCCTTGAGCGAGAGGCGGGTCACCGCATAATCATCCATCACCTGTTCGGCGAGCGGCATGGCGGGCAGCATCGCATCCGCCTCCTCCCCCAGTTCACGCGCGGCGCGGTCGTGCCGGCGGGCGGCGGCGAACAGCGGCAGCTCGTCCGACGGGGTGCGGCGCGCCTCCCATAAAGCGGTGCGCCGGTCCTGTCCCAGCGAGCGGCAGGCATCGGCATCGGCCAGCAGCCGCAGCGCCCGCGCGGGCAGGCCGGCGCGCCGGGCCATATCCTCGATGCTGGTGAAGAGGCCCCCCTCCGCCCGCGCCGCCACCATCTGCGCCGCCCATTGTTCGCGGAAGCCATCGACCTGGCGCAGGCCAAGCCGCAGCGCCAGCGCCCGGCCGGTTCCTTCGCCCTTGTCTGCGTGGCGGCTGCGCAACAGCGGTTCCAGCCCATTGTCCCAGCCGCTCATATTGACGTCGACATCATGGATGGCGACGCCATGCTCGCGCGCGTCGCGGACCAGCTGGGCCGGGGCATAGAAGCCCATCGGCTGGGAATTGAGCAGGGCGCAGGCGAAGATGGCGGGCTGGTGGCATTTGATCCAGGCCGAGACATAGACTAGCCGGGCGAAGGACAGCGCATGGCTTTCGGGAAAGCCATAGCTGCCGAACCCCTCGATCTGCTTGAAGCAGCGCGCGGCAAACTCCGCCTCATAACCGCGCGCGGTCATGCCGTTGATCATCTTCTCGCGGAAATGATGGATGGTGCCGACATTGCGGAAGGTCGCCATCGCGCGGCGGAGCTGATTGGCTTCGGATGAGGAAAAGCCGGCCGCGACGATAGCCAGCTTCATCGCCTGTTCCTGGAACAGGGGGACGCCATAAGTGTCCTTGAGCAACTTCTCCAACTCGTCTGGCGGGCCGAAGTCGGTACCGGGGCTGGGATAGTCGACCTTCTCCTCGCCGCACCGACGTCGCAGATAGGGATGCACCATATCCCCTTCGATCGGCCCCGGCCGCACGATCGCCACCTGCACCGTCAGGTCATAAAGGTTGCGCGGTTTGAGACGGGGCAACATGTTGATCTGCGCCCGGCTCTCGACCTGGAAGACACCGATGCTGTCGCCCTTGCAGAGCATGTCATAGACGGCCGGATCCCTGGATTGCAGATCGACGGTCAGGTCATGGCGACCTAGTCCATGCTGGTTCATCAGCGCATAGGCCCGGCGAATGCAGCTGAGCATTCCCAGCGCCAGCACATCGACCTTCATCAGGTGCAGCGCGTCGATATCATCCTTGTCCCATTCGATGAAACTGCGGTCGGCCATGGCCGCATTATGGATCGGCACGGTCTCGTCCAGCCGATCCTGAGTGAGGACGAAGCCGCCGACATGCTGGGACAGATGACGGGGGAAAGGCGCTCTGATCAATTGCTGGACCAGGGTGCGCAGCCGCTGGATTTCACCATTGTCGAGGGCAAAGCCGGCATCCACGAAGCGGGCATCGCCAAGATCGCCCGAATAGCTGCCCCACACGGTCGCCGACAGGCGCATCACTACATCTTCGCTGAGGCCCAACACCTTGGCGACTTCGCGCAGCGCGCTGCGCGAGCGATAATGGATGACGGTCGCCGCGATGCCAGCACGGGCCCGGCCATAGCGGCGATAGATATATTGCATCACCTCCTCGCGCCGCTCATGTTCGAAATCGACGTCGATATCGGGCGGTTCGTTGCGCTCCTCCGATACGAAGCGGGAAAAGAGCAGGTCATGCTCCATCGGATCGATCGACGTGACCCCGAGCAGGAAGCAGACGATGGAATTGGCGGCCGATCCGCGTCCCTGGCACAGGATTGGCGGCTTCTGCGCGCGGGCGAAGCGCACAAGGTCATGCACCGTCAGGAAATAATAAGCGTAGTTCTGGCGCCGGATCAGGCGCAATTCCTGACCTATGAGCGCGCGCACCTTGGGCGGAAGCTGGCGGCCATAGCGCCGCCGGGCACGCCGCCGCACCATATCTTCCAGCCAGGCGTCCGGCGACCAGCCCGCCGGCACCGGCTCATGCGGATATTCATAGGCGAGATCCTTCAGCGTGAAGTCGATCCCGTCGATGAAGCGGATCGTTTCCGCCAGGGCATCGGGACAGGCGGAAAACAGCCGGGCCATCTCCGTCGGCGATTTCATGTGCCGTTCGGCATTGGCCTGCAATCGGGTGCCTGCCGTCTTGAGCGTTACCCCTTCGCGGATGCAGGTCAGCACGTCCTGCAGCGGACGGGTGCCGGACGTCGCATAGAGAATATCGTTGGTCGCGATCAGCGGGATGCCGATGTCGCGTGATACCGCCTGCATCATCGCCACATGGCGGGCGTCTCGCCCCTGATAGCGCATCGACAGCCCCAGCCAGACGCGACCCGGCATCCTGTCCTGCAATTGCCGCGCGGCCTCCTGCCAACTGGGTGGCGAGGCGGGCGGGACCAGCCGCAAATGCCGAGATGGCACGGGGATAGCCTCATCCTCGAACGCGTAATTGGGCGGGGCGTCATGCTCCTGCTGCGCCTGCGCCGTCGACAAGGGCAGGATGATCATCCGCCAGTCGTCGAGATAATCGAGCAGGTCGGCAAAATGCAGGATGCAGTCGCCCTTGATCGCCTTGATATTGCCCTTGGTCAGCAATCGGGTCAGCTTCCCCCAGCCTTGCCGCGATGCGGGATAGACGATGATATCGGGGGTGCCGTCGACAAAGACCAGCCGGGCGCCGACGATCAGGCGCAGGTCGGTTTCGCAGCCTGCTTCCTCTTCGGGCGTCAGGCTTTCGGGCTCACCCCGCGCCTTCTTGTCCTCCAGCAGCCTAGCGCGCGCCTTTTCCGGCGCATCACGTAGCGCGACATAGGCGCGGACCACCCCGGCGACGCTGTTGCGATCGGCAAGGCCGATGGCCTTGAGACCCAGGGCGATCGCTTCCCCCACCAGATCGGCGGGATGGGATGCGCCATGGAGGAAGCTGTAATTGCTGATCGCGACCAGTTCGGCGAAGGGGGGCTCGGCCGGTGCCGGGCGCGGCGGGGCGGGTTTTGTGTTTTCTCGGGCTGCCTCGATCACGTTCAATTCGCGCCGGTCGATCGATCGGGGTTTGGCGGGATCGGGCGGCGGGCGCCGGCCGCTCATGCGAACAGGCCGTGAATATACCAGCCGGGATGGACGGTCTCCGCGCCATAGAGGCCGTGGCGGAAGATCCAGTAGCGGCGGCCGCGCGCATCCTCGACCCGGTAATAGTCGCGGGTGCGGCCGGTGCTTTCGCCTTCGATCGCGCCGTCCTTGGCCTGCCACCATTGCGGCGCGATCCGTTCCGGCCCCTCGAACCGGGTGACTTCATGCAGGGTGCGGCGCCAGCGGAAGCGGTGGGGCGGGCCGTCGGGCACTTCCGCCACGACATCGATCGGCTGGGGCGGATCGAACAGATGGAGCGGACGCATCGGCGGGTCGCCGGGCTCGCCGACCGGCACCCAGCCTTCGGGCGCGCGATGCTCGACCGCCGGCAGCGCCAGCTGTGCCTGTTCGGGAATATGGCTGTCGCGTGGTTCCAGCCGCTGGATGCGGGCGCGCCCGGCGCGGATCGACAGGCGATCGACCAGCGCCTCCACCCCCTCGCTCTTGCGCGCCTCGCCCCCTTCCAGCGCAAGCTGGGTCGGCGCCATCGGGTCGGCGCGCGGCACGGTGAGGCGCAGCATGTCGAAGCCGAAACCGGGATCGAGCGGGTCGGACAGGCTGTCGATCCGTTCCTGGAACAGGCGCATGATCGCCGGCGCATCGCGGATCGGCAGGCTGGTTTCGACCCGGATCGGGAAGGCGAGGCCGTCGCTGCGGAAAAAGACCGCCTCGAACCGGCGACCGCCCTGGCCGCGCTCGGCCAATTGTTCACCCGCCTCCGCCGCCATTTCCGCCACGACTTTCACGGCATGGGCGCTGCTGCCCATCGGTTCGGCAAAGCGCCGTTCGACCCGGATCGCCGGGCGTGGGCGACGGGGGGCAAGCGGGCGATGGCCCAGGCCCAGCAGCGCATGGAGCGCGTCCACAGCCTCCTCGCCGAAGCGGGCGGCGAGCGCGGCGGCCGGGCGCGCGGCGAGATCGCCGACGGTGCGCAGTCCTGCCCGGCGGAGAGCCACCGCGCTCTCCGCCTCCAGCTCCAGCGCCTCGACCGGGAGGCGGCGCACCGCCGCATCCTCGTCAGGCGCGGGGGCGGCGGGGAAACGGGCGAGCGCATGGGCGGCCTCGGGCGATGCGGCGATGGCGTGGCGCACGCGCATGCCATGCCGTTCCAGCCGGTCGGTCGCGGCCTGCGCCAGTTCCGCTTCGCCATCCCACAGATGGGCGCATCCGCTGATGTCGAGCATCAGGCCATGGCCGGAATCGAGCGCGGCATTGGGGGTGTAGCGGGCGCAGCCGTCGCATAGCCGCTCCAGCCAATCCTGGTCGCCATGGGGATCGGCCTCGAACACGCGCAACTCCGGCTCGCGGGCGCGCGCATCGGCCAGCGTCATGCCGGGGGTAAGGCCTGCCGCCAGCGCATCGGCATCCAGCGTCGCGAGCCGCATCGCGCCGCGAACATTTTCCACCACCACCGCGGGCGCATCGCCCTGCGCGGCCCAAAGGTCAGGCCGCGCGATCCGCAGCCGATCGATCGGCAGGAAGGGGAACCAGAGCGCCAGATAGCGGCGCACCGCCCTGCTGTCCGTCCTGTCCATGCTCATGGCGTTCATGCCGTCCGTCTCCAAAAGCCCCCTTCTCGCCATCCCATATCAGCCGCCAGGCCAGCCCGTCCGGCCCCGCCCGTCGCCGCAGCAGGCTGAGGGCGAAGGCGCTGTGCCCCGGCGCATTGCCGGGCAGCGGATCGGATGGGGCGGCCGCCACCTGCCAGCGGGTTTCCGCCGCGCTGGGCACCGGATCGCCGCCGACCCGCAGCAGGAAGGCGGTGACGCCCGATTGTTCGGCCGCCAGCGCCAATCGCCGGCTGGCGGTGAGGTCGAGCAGCGGGGCGCGCCCGCGCAATTCGATCAGCAGCGCGCCAAGCGCGGGGCAACGCAGCCCCTCCACCGCGGCGCGCAGCAGCATTGCGTCATCGGCCATCAGCCCGATCAGCAGCCGGGCCGGATCCAGCCCCAGCGCGGCGAGGCCGGGGCCATAGGGCGATCCGCCCGCCTTTGCCGAAGCCATCGTGCGCAGCCAGAGCAGCGGCGCGTCATCCGCCGCCAGCCGGGCGAGGATCAGCGCCAGGCCAGCCGCCGCCCCTTCCTCCTCCGCCGCGCCGAACAGTTCATGCACCCGCCCGCGCAGGAGGCCGCCGTCGAGCGCCGCGTCGAGCCCGGCATGACCGGTCGCAAGCCGGGCACAGCCGACCGTCGGCGCTGGCGTCCGGTCCAGCGCCGCGATATGCCGCTTCAGCGCGGCGAGACTTTTGATCGACTCGCTCATTGCATTTGTTCCTGATATGTTCTTATTTCACGCCATTGGCTGCCCGAGTCAATCCGCTTGCCAATCCAGAGGACAAAGAAGGATTTCCTGATGACCGACACCGCCCGCAAACGCGCCGATTTCCATGCCCTGCATCAGGATGGTTTCTTCCTGCTGCCCAATGCGTGGGACGCGGGCAGCGCGGTGCGGCTGGCGAAGAAGGGCTTTCGCGCGATCGCGTCGACCAGTGCCGGCGCGGCCTGGGCGGCGGGCAAGGATGATGGCGAACTGGGCCGCGACGCGGTGCTGGCGCATCTGGAAATGCTGGTCGCGGCGACCGACCTGCCGGTCAACGCGGATTTCGAAAATGGCTTTGCCGATGCGCCCGAGGATGTTGCCACCAATGTGACGCTGGCGGCGCAGACCGGCATTGCGGCCCTGTCGATCGAGGACTGGTCGGGCAGCGCGCTCTATGACCTGCCGCTGGCGGTGGAGCGGATCGCGGCCGCGCGCGAAGCGATCGACCGGGTCGATCCGGCGCTGATGCTGGTCGGGCGCAGCGAGAATTTCCGCGTGCCCGGCATGGCGCCGAGCGAGAGCATCGCCCGCGCCGTCGCCTATGCGGAGGCGGGCGCCGACTGCCTGTTCGTGCCTTTTCTGCTGGACCATGGCGCCGTCGCCGAACTGGTCGCGGCGGTCGCGCCCAGGCCGGTCAATGTCGTCATCCATGACTATGACGCGGCCGGCATCGCCGCGCTGGCGGCGCTGGGCGTGCGCCGTTGCAGCATCGGCGCCAGCCTGGCCCAGATCAGCTGGGCGGCGTTCGACGATGCGGCCGCGCGGTTGAAGGCGGCGGAGGGGTAAGGCCTTTCACCTGTCACTCCACCCGTTCGTTTCGAGCCAAGTCGAGAAACGGGAAGCGCTGATGTCTCCGCTTCTCGAATAGTTCATCCTGAGCGCCTGCCTTGGCAGGCAGTCGAAGGGCTCGAAGCGAACGGATGTGGGGGGCTTACTCCACCGTCACCAATGTCACCGACTTGGACGGCAGGGTCAGCGCCACCTGGCCCTGCGCCAGCCGCGCGGGTAGCGGGCTTGGCACGAAGGGATCGGCGCCCTCGAAGCGGATGCGGGTGTCGATGGTCGCGGCGGTCAGCGTCCGGGCGCTCGCCTTGCGCCATGCGCCCCCTTTCAGGTCGATGCGCACTGGCCGGGCGGCGGCGGGGTCGAGATTGACGATGCTAAGATGCAGCGCGCCCGCCGCATCCTTCGACGCCGACACGCTGAGCCCCGGCAGCCGCACCGCGCCCTCGACATAGTCGGGCGCCTGCACATCGACCGGGATCATCGTCGCATTCTGATGGACCTTGTAGAGGTCGAACACATGCCAGGTCGGCGTCACCACCATCTTGGCGCCCTGCGTCAGCACCAGCGACTGGATGACATTCACCATCTGCGCGACATTGGCCATGCGCACCCGGTCGGCATGATTGTTGAAGATGTTGAGGCTCATCCCCGCGATCACCGCGTCGCGCAGCGTGCTTTCGAGATAGAGTTGCGAGGGCGCGTCCTTCTCGCTGTCGAACCAGGCGCCCCATTCGTCGACCGCGATCGCCACCTGCTTCTTGGGATCATAGCGGTCCATGATCTCGGCATGACGACGGATCAGTTCGTCGGTCAGGTGGGCGCGGGCCAGCGCGGAGGCCCATTGATCGGTGCCAAAGCCGATATTGCGCCCCTTGTTGCGCCAGTCATTGCCGGCGAAGCTGTAGAAATGGAGTGACAGGCCCCACATCAGCGGGCGTTCGGTATTGTAGGCGAGCGGCGTGGGATTGGGGCGCCATTTCATCGCCTGCGCCATGACCTTTTCGGTCCATTCATAATCGTCGGTATCCGCGCCCACCGCGATCAGCTTTGCCCGTTCACCCGAATAGGCGCGCAGGAAGGCGGCATAATGGCGGAAGGCGGTGGCATAGGTGTCGGCGGTCATGTTGCCGCCACAGCCCCAGCTTTCGTTGCCGACGCCGACGAAGGGCACGGCCCAGGGCGCGGCATGGCCATTGGCGGCGCGTTCCTTGCCGGGCTGGCTGTCGGCCGGCGCGGTCATGTAGCGCATCCAGTCGTCCGCCTCGCGCACGCTGCCCGACCCGACATTGACCGACACGAAGGCCTTGGCGCCGATCTGGTCCAGGAAATCCATATATTCATGGGTGCCGAACGCATTGGTTTCGGCCGACTTGTCCCAGGCGGCGTTGATGCCGGCGGGGCGCTGCGCGGCCGGGCCGATGCCGTCGCGCCAATGATAGCCATCGGCAAAGCAGCCGCCCGGCCAGCGGACCACCGGCACCTTCACCTGGCGCAGCGCGGCGACCACGTCGCTGCGGATGCCGCGCACATTGGGGATGGGACTGCCCGGCCCGACCCATATGCCTTCATAGACGCCGCGGCCCAGATGCTCGACGAACTGGCCATAGATATTGGGATCGATGGTGGCGCCGGGTTTGCCGGTGTCGACGGTCAGGACGGCGCCGTTGCCGGGCGCAGCCGCTGGGGCCGATGCGCCGGCAAGGCCGGCAAGCAGGCCCGCCGTCGCCGCCAGCAGCGCCCGCCGCGTCCGCACCCAAGCCCGTCCCGAAAGCTGCACGCCCATGCCATCCCCTTCCTCAATTTGTCTGAGTATAGGCTAGGCGGGCGGCAGGGGCGGGGTCAAGGGGCCGTAACGTCCCCAGGTTCTGCCATCCGCGTCACATGGATCGCCTGTTCGTTCATCTGGGCGCTGCCGAAGATGGTCATGAAGGCGATGTCGGTGGCGTCGCGGCCGACGGCGATGCGGACCATGCCCTCGATCGGGGCCAACCCCGTCGCGTCGACCATATGCCAGGCGCCGTCGAGCCACACCTCCACCACCGCGTGGAAATCGGGCGGGTCGAGATCGGCGGCATAGACCGATACCAGCCGGGCGGGAATGTCGCGCGCGCGGATCAGCGCGGCGGTGAGGTGCGCGAAGTCGCGGCACACGCCACGCTGGGCGACGAAAGTATCGGCAGCGGTGGTGGTGATATCCGAACTGCCCGGCACATATTGCAGATTGTCATGCACCCAGCCGACCAGCGCCTGCACCAGCGGGCCGCCGTCCAGCCCTTCGAAATGGCCGCAGACGAAGCTGACGAACCTGTCCGCCTCGCAATAGCGGCTGGGCCAGATGAAGGGCAGCACATCCTGCGGCAGGCTGGGCAAGGGCGAGCGGGCGAGCGAGAAGAGATCGGGCGCGGGCCGATCGACATCGACCAGCGCCTTGTAGCGGCTGAGCATCCGGCCGGTGCCGCTGCGCGTCCAGGTGCGCCGGCCGATCGCGCTGCCGCCCATCAAATTGGTCAGCGGCCCGGCATTGTCGATGATATGCGATTGTTCGATGATGCGCTGGTCGGCCATGGCGGCGGCCTCGACGGCCATCAATACGTCGGTCGGTCCGGTAAATTCATAGTCGAGGGTCGCTTCGATCGCGAGACGCATGGCCATCCTTCAGGAGAGATTCGGCAAGATGTCATCCTGCCGATGCTGCAGGCCGCTGTCGCGCTATTCCGGCAGCTTCCCGAACGGCAGCAGCTTGCGCGCCTGGGCGGCGGCCGCCTTGCCGTTGCCAGCGCGCAGGGCGGGCAGGATGGCGGCGGCATTGCGCTTCATCAACTGGTCGAGCGGGGCGGGGGCAGGCGCATTGGCCGCCCGTTCGGCCAGCGCCAGCGCGCCGGCGACATCATTATGATCGGCGCGGATGCGCATCAATGCGGCCAGGCCCGAATAGAAGGCGCGGTTGCCGCCCAAGGCGACCGCCTTGCCCAGGGCAGCCTCCCCCACCTGTTCCTTCGCGCCCAGCACGGTGCGGGCGATGAAGCTGCCAAGCTGGTCGATCGCGTCGAGATGCCAGCCGGCGATCACCATCTGCGCCTCGGCATCGCGCGGGTTGCGGGCGGCCAAGGCCTCGAACGCGGAAAGCGAGCTGCGTGCATCGGCTCGGCTGCGGGTCAGCTTGGCGCGATAGCCGATCGCGACCGCGCGTTGCAGCACCGCCTCATGATCATTGGGGGCGGTCATCAATATGCGGTCGGCGGCGCTGATGGCCTGGCCGATGAGGCTGAGCGCCCGCGCCTTGTCGCTGGTCTGGAAGGCCGCCGCGGTCAGCAGCTCGCGCGGGGTTTCCGCCAGCGCGGCCGGCGCTGCGGAGAGGGCGACGGCACAGATGATCGGGCGGCAGAGCGACGGGGCGAAGGGCACATATTCTCCTGTTATGGCGGCGCCACCCTGGCGCCGGATCAATAGTCCCTGGAATAACGAAGTGCGGCGGAAGATCCCGCATTGGTGCCGGTCTTCGACAGGATGCTCAGCGTCTTCGACAGGGCGACTTCCAGCTGGGTGGCGGTGAAGCCCTTCGAGTCTGTCACCACCTCCACATAGATATTGTTGGAGATATGCTGGCCGACGGCGAGCGACGTGCCGCGCCCGGTATCCTCGTCACCGCCGACGATGCCGATCCGGTCGAGGCCCGATGCGCCCTGCAGCTTGCCCATCGGATTGAGTCCGCCGCTGCCGCCGCGCAGGCCGTTGAGCGCGGCCGCCAACTGGATCGCCTGGGTGGCGGACAGATTGGCGACATTGTCGCCGAACAGGATGCGCGAGAGAATCTCGTCCTGCGGCAATGTCGGCGTCGACACGAATGTGATGTCGGGCTGCTGCGCGGTGCCGGCGACGGCGATGCCGGCGCTGACATCGTCAATCTCGGTCAGCGCCTTGATTGCCAGCGTCGGGTTCATCATGTCGCCATTGAAGGTGATGACGCCCTGATCCAGGTCGAACTGGTGGCCCGAGAAGCTGTAGCGGCCGCGGATCACCTCGATCTTGCCGCTGACGCGCGGCTTGGTCGCGGTGCCGGTGACGCGCATGTCGGTCTTCCATTCGGAATCGAGGCCCATGCCGGTGACATAGATCTGGTTGTCGGCGCGCAGGCGGATGTCGAGTTTCCAGTTGGTCGGCGATGCAGCGGCGGCCTTGCGGTCGGCGATGCGCTGCGCCAGCACATCCTGGCCCTCGCCCTTGCGGCGGACGCCCTGCAATTCGCGAATCTCGGTGCCGCCCTGCCAGGCGACGCGATAGCGGGTCTCGGGCAGCGACAGGTCGCCCTTGATCAGGCCGCCATTTTCCGCGCTGTTGGTGATAGCGAGGGTACCGCTGACCACGCTGGTGATCGCTTCGCTGCGGGCGAGGCGGGCATGGTCCATCTTGACCGCGATGTTCATCGGGAAGCCGCTGTCGGCGGCCAGGCCGACAGTGCCGCTGGCCTGGACCGTGCCGTTGCCGGCGCGGCCGGAAAAGTCGCGAATGTCGAGCCGGTCGTTGGAGAAGCGGCCGTCGAGCTTCATCTGGGTGACGCGGGTGCCGAAGCTCGTATTGTCATAGGTCAGCGCATTGGCGCGGACCAGGCCGTTGAGTTGCGGCGCGGTCAGCCGGCCGCCGAAATCGGCTGCGACCGCGATGCCGCCGCTCAACCGTTGATCGGCAAGGCCGGCGAAGGAGAAGAGCACGTCGGCCGGGCCGGCATAGCGAATGCCGCCGCCAAGCGGCGCAGCCATCAGCTGTTCCGACCAGTTGGCGCCCGGTCCCGGCGGGGCCATGGTGGCGACGAAGCGGCCGATCGTGCTGTTGCCCTTGCGGATGAGGCCGCGCATGTCGCCGCCGGCGGAGGACAGCTTGCCCTCGACATTCATCGATACCGCGTCGGACACGGCGGCCAGGCTCGACCGGCGGAAATCGCTGATCGCCAGGCGCGTGGTCGCGGTCGGGAAAGCGGTTCCGCTCTGGCTGTAATCGACCATGCCGGTCGCCTTGCCGCCGATGCCCAGGCCCGGATTGGCGACATTGGCGATGGCGAGGTCGAAATCCTTGAAGCGGGCCTGCAGCGCCGTGTCCGTGCCGAAATGGCCAGCCAGATCGACCTTGCCCTGCGGCAGCACCAGGCTGACCGGTTCGAGCCGATAGCCGGTCTTTTCCGCGCGGATGATCGCCGGCTGGTTCAGGCGGAAATCGACATTGCTGGCCTTGCCCTGCAGCGCGACGGCATAGAGGTCGGGGCGCAGTGCGGCGTTGACCGCGACTGAGAAGGGTACGCCGCTGGAACCATCGGCGACCAGCTGGGCCTTGCCCCGGCCGCCCTGATAATCGAGCTTCGCCCGTGCCTTGCGCACGACATAGTCGCCATAGGCGGCGTTCGCCATCTGCACGTCGGCGATCACCTTGGGCTGGTCGCTCAGCAGCATAGAGGCGGTGACGACGGCGCGGCCGATGACGATGTCGGCCTCGCCCGGCAGCTTGGCATTGCTGGCGGTCGCGTTGACGTCGACGCCCTGCACCTTGCCCACGGCATTGAGCTTCACCGCGCCGGTGATGCCCGATCCGTTCATCGCCAGCTGGCCGGTGAAGGGGCCGGCATTGGACTGCTGGATGCGGCCATTCATGTCGACCCCGGCGAAGCGCGCCTTGGTCACGTCGATCGTCAGCGGCCCTTGCGCGGTGCGGATCAGGACATTGGCGAAGAAGGGGCCATAGGGCGATCCGCCGGTGGCATCGAGGCGATAGCCGGCCGGTTCGCCATTCAGCTTGGCGACGACATCGGTCAGCTGCACCCCGACATTGGGGCGCGGCGCGCGCAGCACAGCCTGCGGCCGGTCGACCGTGCCGCGCACGGTCAGGAACAGCGGGCCATATTGTTTGGAGAAGGCTTCGGTGTCGAAGGCGAGCTGGCCGTTGGTGTCATAGCTGCCCGAACCGGACCTGATTTGGAAATTGGGCGCTGCGCCCTTGAGGCCTGCCAGGGTGAACTTGCCCTCCGGCGTCATGCCGATCCGGCCGGACATCACCGCATTGCCGCCCAGGAAGTCGCGGACCGAGGCATTTTCCCAGCGCGCGGTGCGCACGCCGAACATGCCCGACAGGCCGAAGCCGCCCTTGGGACCGGGGATCAGCTTGACGTCGGTGTTGAGGTTGACGATGCCGACGCCGTCGATCCGATAGTCGTTGACACGACCTTTCAGCGCGCCGCGGTAGATGGCGTTGTCGAGATCGGCGAGGATGATGGCGGTGGCGTCGATCTTGTCGCTGTCGAGCTTGAGATTGTCGCTGATCAGCTTGCCGCCGGCATAGGCAAAGTCGCCCTTCACCCGCAAATTGGTCATCAGGCCGCCGGCGGCGGCATTGAGGCCGGTGACGCGCTTCGCGGTCGCGTTGACGGGGATGCGGATGCGATCGGCGTCGATCACGGCGCGGCCGCTGGCCTTCAGATTCTCGATGCCGGTGGCGTCGAAGGCGAGGGACGTGGCGCTGATGTCATAATCGATGAAGGGGGTCGCCATCGGCCCGTCGAGGATGATTGAGGCACGGACATCCTTGCCCTTCACCTTGTCCATGAAGGCGCCCGGCTGCAGCAGCGCGGCATTGATCTTGAGCGCGCTGAATGTGCTCTTGCCCAGATCCACCAGACCCTGCGCATCGGCCGACATGGCGGGTGAGCGCAGCGATCCCTTGAGGTTCACGCGCCGTTCGTTGAGGCCGGCGAACAGATCGACGTCGAGCTGCGGCCGGGTCAGCCGGTCGGCAATGTCGCCATAGACGAGGCCGGGGCGCAGCGGCCCCTTGGCGGTGAAGCTGCCGTCGCGGGCGGCGAGCGCGATATTTGCCAGTTCGCCCCTGGGCGTGGTGGCGATCAGCTTGCCGTTCCAGGCCTGCCAGGTGCCCTTGCCGTCAAGCGAGGCGGTCATGCCGTCGGGCAGGCCGCTCATCGCCGCGATCACGCCGCCCTTGGGCGCAGTCAGCGTGCCGCTCATCGCCAGGCGATTCTGTGCCGGCACCGCGTCCAGCTTCGCCTGCAGCCGATCGCCGCTGTCGACCACCGCATTGGCGGACAGCTGGGCACGGCCGTCGGCGATATGGACGACGCTGTCGATCGCGATCTCGCGCTTCTGACCGATCACCGGCTTGGCGAGCAGGAAACGGTCGAGCCGCATCCGGTCGACGTCGATGTCGAGGTCGGGCAGGATCGGCGCATTGGGATCAGTCGGGGTCTGGTTGAATTGCGGGCTGCGCGCCAGCACCACCAGCGGGCTTTCCAGATTCTGGACCGAGATGTGATTTTGCAGATAGCGGAACGGGCGCCAGACGACATGCACCCTGGGGCTGACCGCGAACACGCCCTCGGGGTCGCGCAGGATCAGGTCGTGGATGGTCATGTCGCTATAGATCGATCCCTCGATCCGGCCGACCTCGATCCCCATGCCCGATTCCATCTTGAGCGCGGCGATCTGCTTGATGAGGAAGCTTTTGCCCGGCTGGGTATCGAGGAACAGCAGCAGGCCCGCGACCAGCACCACCAGTCCGACGATCAGGCCGGCCAGGCCGATGGCGATCTTCTGCCACAGCGGGCGGCCCTGGCGGATCACCACGGTCTCGGTCGCTTCGGGCGCGGGGGGAGGGGTATCTTCCGCCATCAGAAGGCCTGTCCGATACCGATGTAGAGGGCGAATTTGGATTCGCCGGGCTGGCGGTTGATCGGCATGGCTATATCTGCGCGGAAGGGTCCGAAATTGGTGTAGAAACGTCCGCCCAGGCCCACGCCATAGCGGATGTCGGAAAATTGCGGGATCTGGCTTTCATAGACCTGACCCGCGTCGACGAAGGCGACGACGCCATAATTGCCGAAACGATAGCGGCCCTCGACCGCAAATTCATTGACCGATCGGCCACCGATCGGATCATTGTTCGCGTCCTTTGGCCCCAGTTCCTGATAGCCATAGCCACGCACCGATCCGCCGCCGCCGGCATAGATGCGCCGCGAAGGGGCGACATCGTCGCGGGCGACACCGTTGATCGTGCCGATCTTGGTCCGCGCCGCCAGCACGAAACTGTCGGAAATCGGATAATAGCCGGCCAGGTCGAAGCTGGCGCGGACATAGGGCGAGACATTGCCCTGCAACGACGCTTCGGGCGATACGCGCAGATTGGCGCGAAAGCCGCTGGTCGGGTTGAGCAGGTCGTTGGAGCGATCATAGCCGACCTGCACCGGCAGGGCGCCGATGAAATAGGTCAGCCGCTTGTTTTCGCCGCTTTCGTCGATCGTGGTATTTTCGTTCGAAAGCAGGATTTCGCCGCCATAGGTATAGGTCCAGCGCTTCTGGAAGATCGGTGTCGATTGGCGCGACCAGCTGGCGTTGAGGCCCAGGGTAAAGGCTTCATAGGCGTCATATTTCTGATGATTGACGCCGGCGCCCGCCTGGAAGGTCTTGTCGCGCTTGCCCGCATTGGACCGGCGGAAGGTGCCCGATACGCCCTGTTCCTGGGTGCCGGCGATGACGCTGGCGATCAGGGCGCCTTCGGGCGGGAACAGGTTGCGATGGGTCCAGCTGCCTTCGGCGCGGAAGCCCTGTCCGGTGCCATAGCCCAGTTCGCCGGCCAGCCGCCGGGCCGGGCCGGCTTCCTGATCGACATGCAGGTCGACATATTCGGTGCCATCGGGGCCTGGTTCGCCGGTCTGGACCGGATCGACCGCGACGCTGGCGAACAGGCCGGTCGCGACCAGCGCCTTGCGCAGATCGTCGACCTTGCGGCTGTCATAGAGGTCGCCTTTGTCGAAGCGGGCGATCACCGCCATATGGTCTGCGCCGAACGCCTGCTTCTCGCCGCTGGTGGTGATGGTGCGGAATGTGCCGCGCGGGCCCGGCTCGACCGGCAGCGTATAGTCGCCGGTCACGGTCGCGGGATCGAGCAAGATGTCGCGGTCGCCGATCCTGGCGAAGGCATAGCCCTGTTCCGGCAGCTTGAGCGCGACATTGGCCTCCGCCGCTTCGACCGCAGTGGCGACGATATAATCGCCGGTCTTCAAGGTCAGGCTGTCGCGGATCAGGCCGGGCGGGATCGTCTCGGGCGCATGGATGACGATCTCGTTGATCTTGTAGCGCTTTCCCGGCGTCACCGACAGAATCGCCTTCAGCGTGCCATCCTGCTGCTGGTCGAGCGAGGCGAGGGCGGTGGCATCATAATAGCCCTCCGAATGGAACAGCCGCACCGCCAGTTGTTCGTCGGCCTGGGCGCGCTGCTGCACCATCGATGCGGTCTCGGCCTTGCCCTTGCCGTCGATCAGGGCGGATGCGGCGCGGAACTCATCCTCCAGGCCGGTCTTGCCGAAACCGTCAAGCTGGGTCGCGTAGCGGACCTCGGGCGTTTTTTCGTCGCTGTCATCATCGGCGACATTTTCCGGCACGGTCACGCTGTCGAGCGCGGGCAGTGGCTGGGCCAGTTCGGTTTCGACCGGCGGTTCGGTGGCGGGGGGCAGTTCGGCGCTGGTCGCGGGCGCCGTGCCGCTGGTCGGCGCGCTGCCCTGAGCATTGCCCTGTGCCGGCATCTGCTGGTCGAGCCAGTCGTCGATCGAGGGCAAGGGGGCCTTGCTGTCGGTCCCGCTATTGCTGGCCTTGTTATCGACGCTGCCGGCGCCGGGCAGGCGCGCGTTGAACTCGTCGTCGGGCAGGATCGGTTCTTCGTCGGCGGGCGCTGTGGTGCCGGGGGCGCTGGCCGGAACCGTCTGCGCCATCAGGGGCAGGGGGGAGGCGGCTGCCATGATCATGCCCAGCGCATGCCGAACATATCTCGCCTGCCGCTTCTTCATCTGTCTGCGATGCCCCTTTCGCACCGGGCATCCCATATGTCCGGCAAACAGGCAATACGCCCAATGACTTGCAACGGTTCCGCCTGCGTGACGATTTCGCCCGGCGGCGCGGCGCTTCCATCGGTGCCCCCGCCGGTCTAGAGCCGCATCATGACATTTGCGCTCAACATCGCTCGATCGATCACTGGCCAGCCCTGGCGCTGGCGCGGCCTGGGGGCGGACGCGCGTTCGCCCGGCTATCAGCCCGACGATCTGGTGGCGCAGCTGTTGCTGGCGCGCGGCTGTCCGCCCGACGGGGTGGAGGCGCATCGCAATCCCACCATCCGCCATTTCATGCCCGACCCCAGCCTGTTTCGCGACATGGATGCGGCGGCCGAACGGCTCGCCGATGCGGTCCAGCGCGGCGAGGATGTCCGCATCTTCGGCGATTATGACGTCGATGGCGCGACCAGCGCAGCGCTGCTGATCCGGTTGCTGCGTGACATTGGCCTGGATGCCCGGCCCTATATCCCCGACCGGCTGATGGAGGGCTATGGCCCGTCGGGCGAGGCGCTGGTGCGGCTTGCGGGGGATGGCGCGCAACTGATCGTCACCGTCGATTGCGGCGCGCAGGCGTTCGAGGCGCTCGACATGGCAAAGGCGGCCGGGGTCGATGTCGTCGTCGTCGACCATCATAAATGCGCGGCGGCGCTGCCGGTGGCGCTGGCGCTGGTCAATCCCAACCGGCTGGACGAAAATGCGGGCGCGGCCGTCCATGGCCATCTCGCCGCCGTCGGCATGGCCTTCCTGCTGGGTGCGGCCTTGCTGCGGACGCTGCGCGCGCGCGGCTGGTTCGCGACCCGGCCGGAACCGGCGATCATGGAGTTGCTCGACATCGTTGCGCTGGGCACCGTCGCCGACGTCGCGCAGCTCAAGGGGCTCAACCGCGCCTTCGTGGCGCAGGGGCTCAAGGTCATGGCCAAGCGGCGCAATATCGGCCTTGCCGCGCTGATGGACACCAGTCGCCTCAATCGTGCGCCGCTCTGCCATGATCTGGGCTTCGCGCTCGGGCCGCGCGTCAATGCCGGCGGGCGTGTCGGCAAGGCGGATCTGGGGGTGCGCCTGCTGACCACCGAAGATCCGGCCGAGGCCGCGCGAATCGCCGCCGAATTGGATCGACTGAACGAGGAACGGCGCGCGATCGAATCGATCGTGCAGGAACAGGCGGAGGAATTGCTGGCCACGCAGGGCAATCGCGCCGTGGCGCTGGTCGCCGGGCCGGGCTGGCATCCCGGCGTCATCGGCATCGTTGCCGGGCGGCTCAAGGAACGGGCCGGCCGTCCCGCCATCGTCGTCGCGCTGGACGAGGATGGCGTGGGCAAGGGGTCGGGCCGCTCCATTTCCGGCGTCGATCTGGGCGCGGCGGTGCTGGCGGCCAAGGATAGCGGCCTACTGGTCGCGGGCGGCGGCCATGCGATGGCGGCGGGGCTTACCGTGATGGCCGACAAGGTCGATGCGCTGGCTGAGTTCCTGGACGATCGCCTGTCGGCCGCCGTTGCCCGTGCGCGGGACGAGCGGGCGCTGCTGATCGACGCGGTGCTGGCGCCGGCCGGGGTCAATCCCGACTTCGTCGCCGCGATCGAGGCGGGCGGCCCCTATGGCGCAGGCTGGCCCGCGCCGTTGATCGCTGCCGGGCCGATGCGGGTGATTCGCGCCGATGTGGTCGGCAATGGCCATTTGCGGGCGATCATGGCGGGCGATGATGGCCGGTCGATCAAGACGATCGCCTTCCGCCAGGCCGAATCGGAACTGGGTCAGGCGATTCTGGGTGCGCCGCGTGACCGTCGCCTGTGGGTGGCGGGCCGTGCGAAGATCGACGACTGGGGCAGCCGACCGGCCGCAGAGCTGCATCTGGAGGACGCTGCCTGGGCCGATTGAGAAAGATTGCAATTTTCTTGCGCAAAGGGGGTTGACCCTTTCGCCGGTCCCGCCTAATTGCGCCCTCGCTTCGCAGCGCTGCCACGGCGGCGACAACGAACGGCCCCTTCGTCTAGCGGTTAGGACGCGGCCCTTTCACGGCTGAAACACGGGTTCGATTCCCGTAGGGGTCACCATCTTCACAGCAAGGTGGTGCATCGCTCTGAGAGCGAACCTGTCCCTGTCAGGGACCATCCAGCAGCAGATATTCTCGATCGGTTCACGCACCGGCATGTGGGTTCCACGTGCGGCGCGCCCTCTTGTGGTTGATGGCCGAACCGCATGGAGATTGCGAAAAAAAAGGCCCGAAGCCATATGAAGCTCCGGGCCAAGAAAAGGTTGCCCCATCGGGGCCTCCTTCGGGTCGCGCTGATTCCCTAGGGAAATCTCCTCGGCATGGCCGTGATGCAGATCACATATTTTCCGAGAATCATCCTGCCCTCCTGTTCATCCGGAGCGCATAGGCTATGCCGGTAACGGAACGATCGATCGTCACCGAGGAGTGAAGGATTGCAGGTCGAGGAACAGGTCGAGGTGCTGGCAGCGGTTTTCCGATGTGATCGGAAGGCGGCAGAGCTGCTGCGCCGCGTGCTGGTTCCGCAGCAGGTCGGCGCCAAGCAGATATTGGCCCGGCAAGGGGAGGCGTCGCACCATTGCTGGCTGATCGTCGACGGGTGCGTGGCGGTGCAGACCTTTGGCATCGATGGCCAGCGCCAGCAATTGGCGCGTCATGGGCCGGGGGAATTTTTCGGCGCCTATCCAGCGCCCACGACGCACCGGGCGGAGATAGAGGTGCTGGTCGAGAGCTGCCTGTTGCGCGCGGAGGCACAATCGCTGGCCGCGCTGGTGGCGGGCGATGCGCAGATCGGCGCGGGCATGGCCTGGCTGCTGGCGCGGCAACTCGACCGGGCGCTGGATCGAATGGCGACCCGGTCCACCTATAGCGCGGCCGGGCGGGTCTATAGCGAATTGCTCGCGCTGGCCGATGGTCGCGACCATATCGTGCCAGCGCCGCAGGTCACCACCCTAGCGCTGAGCGCGAACACGACCCGCGAGACCGCGTCCCGCGCGATCGCCGTGCTGATCCGGCGCGGCATCGTCAGTCGGGAAGATGGTCAGATGCAGATCCATGCGCCGCGCATGCTGGCGGACATGGTCGTCTGAAGGCGCGCGCCGTCAGTTGGACGGCGGATAATAATGGCCGACCGGGCAATCGCCCTGGCGAGTCATCACTTCGCCGGCAATCTCGAACCGATAGCCGGGGCCTTGCAGTGACATGGCGGCGGCCTGTGGCCAGGGCATGCAGATGCTGCCGGCCGGTGCGGCTGGCGCCAGGAGCAGCGCCAGGCATTCCTCGCCATCGATCGGATCATTCGGCATGACCGTTTGATATTCCAGCGCCAGCCCATGGTCCGGCCAGTCCCTCAGGATCAGGCTGGCCTGGAGCATGGCGGTGGCCATATCGTCGAATGCCTGGAAATGCAGGCCATTGGCGCTTTCGCGCATGGTTGGCGCGAGGCGCGTCGTCGATGCCAGCACAGCCTTGTTGATGGCCATGGGCAGCGCATCGCCAGAGGGAGGCATTGATTGTTCGAGGATGATCTTGCGCACGGGCAATGTGCGTGACTGCCACAGCCGATAGGCGGGGGCAGGCTGATCCGAGGCGCGACCGACATGCAGCGCGATGGCCTGTGTCGCAAAGGCGTCGGCACGGCGCAGCGCCAGTCCCATGGCGATCTCGCACCCCTTGTCGATCGCCGCGTTGGACAGGCTGGTGATGGCGTCGGGCGCTTCCAGGCTGTCGGCCATGTCGATCAGGCGATCGAAGCGGGCGAGCCAATGGTCACCGAACCGGCAGACCGAGCTTTGCCGAAAGACGTCGAGACTTGTCGGCAGGACGATGTGCAACTGGATGCCCCGGAAAAGGGCGCATTCGGCGATCAGGATATCGGCGCCCGCGGCGAGCGCCCCGAAGGCGGCACCCGGCGCAATCTGGTCGAGCGCTTCCTCGATCTTGGTGCGCGCTTCCTCCTCATTGTCCGGCAGGCCGATGATGCCGCTGAAGTAGAGGCTGGGTGGCGGGCGCAGCGGGTCGAGGATCGCGGTAGAGCGTTCCTGCCTGGTCAATATCTCGTGGAATTGCCGCAGGGTCGCGGCATGATCTTCCCAGGCGTCCGGCGCGGCCGCCATGGCCTGTGCCAGGGCGGCCTGGGCTGCGGCCTCGTCACCCAGCAGCAGATGAGCTTCGGCCGCTGTCGCCGCCAGCCAGTAGCGCGTTTCCTGCACATGATCGCCGCTGTCGAGCAGTGCCAGCACCTGGCGGGCGAGGTCGGCCGCGTCGGCGGGGCGATCGTTCAGAAAGGCGAGGGTGGCGGCATTGATGAGGGGATAGGTGGCGCGGCAGTCGCTGGCCGCCTGGAGATAGGCCTGCCGCGCCTCGTCCAGCAGCGCGGCGCGTTCCGAGCCTTCGCTGCGCAGGGCCCGATCCTTGAGCAGCCGGCCCTTCAAGGTAAGCGCCTCGGCTTCGCGCGACTGCAATAGGCCCGCCGCGCTGAACATCGTCCAGGCGCGAACGGTGTCGCCGCTGCGTGCAACCCTGCGGATCTGCGCAAGGATCGGAAGGATCATGTCGCCACCACCCCGTCGCTGCGCTCAGTCTTCCTTGGGCGGCGGATTCTTGATGTCGGGGTCGATCGACAGCGGGATCCATTTGGGTTCGGTGGCACTGGGATTTTGCAGCAGGTCGATATTGATGTTGAAGCCGTGCCGCGTGCCATATTTGCCGCCCTGGTTGTAGCGTGCCTGGAACCGGACGGTCTTGTAGCGGTCCTGTTCGGCGCGATAATCATCATAGATCAAGCCGCCGTAAAAGGAAGACAGCGGCTCCTCGGTCGTGATGGCGTCGTAATTTTTCGAGAAGAACAGCTGATCGCCGATCAGGTTGATTTCCACGATCGAATTTTCGGTGATCGCGATATAGTCATGATCGGTCACGCCGGGCTGTTCATAGCGCAGCGAAACCCAACCCTCCTCGCCCTTCAGTGCGACATTGAACTGCAGCGGCGCGACGCCATCTTCCAGTTCGACCTCGATCAATGGCGCCAGGCCATATTGGGTATAATTCAGCGTCGACATTCTATTTGCTCCCCTTCGTCAATGGTTTGGCCAGCTTGCCCTGCCAGACCCGCCAGTCCTTGTTCGCCGGATCGCGCGCCACCAGGTCGGCGACGTCGGCGCGGGCTTCGGCGCGCAGCGCCTTGGCGCGATCGGTTTCACCCAGATCATAGAGCAGGTTCGACATGGAATAGCGCGCCAGCATCCAGTCCTGCAGATAACCGGCATTTTTCGGATCGCGCCGGAGCAGAGACCGCAGGATCGCGTCCTGCTTTTCGCGCTGCACCAGTGCCGCCCGGTCATCCCCCTGCAGGCGCAGCGCGTCCGCCATCCAGGCATGGCGATTGGCGAGGTCGGCGGCGATCGCCGGATCGCCGGGCGCCAGGCGCTGGACCCGCATCATGGTGTCGAGCGCGCCCTTGCAGCTTTGCAATGTTCTGTCGGGATTCTTCCTGGCGAGGGCGATGGTGCAGATATTGCCCTGCGCATAGCCCAGTTCCCGCCAATAGGCGTCGTTCGCCGGACGCAACTGCACCAGCCTTTCGGCCAGCGCCTGATAGGATTGGAAGCGTGTCAGGGCGGCGTCGTTCCGATCGCGGATAAAATCGACATAGCCGAGCCAGAATTCGCTCTGGGCATGGGCAAACAGGCGTTGCGGATCGTTCGGTGCGGCGGCCAGCAGGGTGGCCGTGACGCGATAGGCCTCGCGGAACTGGGCGATGGCCTCTGGCGTGTCGCCGCGCTTGAAATCATCCTCGCCCATGGCCTGCAGGATGCGGGCGCGCCGTTCGAGCGAGTCGCCCGGCAATGTCTCCAGGTCGGGCTGGTCGGCATAATAAGCGAGCGCACGCTTGTTCACCGTCTGCAGCACGTCGAGCCGGCCAACGCCCTCCAGCTTTTCCCGCAGATCGGTCAGCATGAATTCGATCAGTCCCTCTGCCTGCTGGCGCTGGCTTTCTGCCTCGCTCCTTGCCCGCGCGACAAAGACCAGCATCGCCGCCATCAATAGGACAAGAAAAAGCGCAACAAATGTGACGGCTATCACACGGCGCAACTGGCGCTGGGCGTCGCGCTGGATGATCTGGTCAAGCGGTACGCCGGTCAGGCCGGCGACGATCTTCAACCGGGCCAGTTTGGGGCCGTCGCTGTCGGCGCGAAAATCGGCGGCGATCGGTTCACGCTCTATGCCATCGGCATCGCGCGCGATCAGCGCGGCGGGAAAGCTGTCGGCCGGCTCACCCGCGACCAGCGCGACGATGATCGGCCGGTCGGGATGAAGTTCGCGGAACAGCGCGATTTCCGCATTGACCCAGCGCGAGGCCTTCGCCGCTGGCGAGCATAGCACCAGCAGGGCGTCCGACTGGGACAGGGCCAGGCGCACCTGTTCGTCGAGGCTGGAAGCGGCCGGCAATTCGGCGCGATCGCGAAAGATCGGGGTCAGCCGGCGCGGGACCGCCGCCCGGCCGGTCTGTATGCCGATCAGGCGCCTGGGCATCCGATAGGTTTCCAGCCAATGATGCAGCTTTCCCGCCGCGCGCTCGTCGGCATGGCTGTAGCTCAGAAAAGCACGATATTGGCGCGGGCCGACCGTGGCAGGCGCCTCCTTGACCTTGTTCATGCGCGACCCGCACTCACTCCATTGTCCCCCACCTGTCATTGTCGGCGTTGGTCCGGTCGGCGATGCATGGCCGCCATCTTGTCGGATCCCGCCGCAATCTCCTTGGGGTGTGCCAGAAAAACATGATTCATCAAGGGGAAGCGTCGTATCGTCGGGATGACGCGGTCTTTGGCGGACGCCTAGACGTCGCTCATCCCGGCCGCCTCGCGATCGTCCGCGCCCAGCGCGACGAATTGCGCGATCAGCCAGGATGCGGCCGGGCCGGGCGGAGTGTCGCGGCGCCAGATGCCGGAGAAGCGATAGGTGCCGCCGGGATGATCGGGCATGGCGAGCCGCACCAATGTGCCGGCGACCAGATCCGCCTCGATCATCGGCAGCGGCATATTGCCCCAGCCTATGCCTTCGCGCAGCAGCGCATGCTTCGCGCCCAGATCGGCCAGGCGCCAGGTCTTGGGGCTGGCGACCGAGAAATCGCGGCCTTCGGTAAAGCGCGACCGGTCGGTCAGCACCAACTGGGTATAGTCGCGACCGGCACCCGGTGCGATCGCCTCCATCCGGCCGAGCGGATGATCGGGCGCGGCGACCGGGACCATCGGCACCAGGCCGGCGGACATGCTCTCAATCCCCTCGACCCCGGCCGACAGCGGCCCGGAAATGCCGATCACCGCGCTCCGATCCAGCACCATCGCCACGATCGCGCCCAGCGCCTCGGCATGAAGGCGCAGCTGCACCGTGGGAAATTCCTTGGCGAAGGCGCGGAGCACCTTGCCCAGCCGTTCGGCCGGCAGCATTACGTCGACCGCCAGATTGACCTCCGCCTCCAGCCCGTCGAGCAGCCCCTTCACCTTGGCGCGTAGGCCATCCATGCCATGGGCGATGCTGCGGGCCTCGGCCAGCAGCGCGCGGCCGGCGACGGTGAGCTGCGGCTTGCGCGTGCCTTCACGCTCGAACAGCAGCACGCCTAGCTGCGCCTCCAGATTGGCGATGCCATAGCTGATGACCGACACGGCGCGATTGAGCTTGCGCCCGGCGGCGGCGAAACTGCCAGTGTCGACGATGGTGAGGAAGATGCGCAGCTGGTCGAAGGTCGGGGTGCCGGGATTGTTCACTGTTCGATTTCCTGGAACGTTTCGATGGATTTTATCCATCTGAACGGAAATGCGTTCAAGCGCTAATTGGGTCTTCGACAGGGCGGCCCCATCATGGATGCGCCGCCCGCAGGAGACACAAGATGATCGAACTTCGTCCTTTCGACAGCCTGGGCGGCGCCAATCATGGCTGGCTGGATGCCAAGCATCATTTTTCGTTCGCCGGCTATCATGATCCCGCTCGCGTCCATTGGGGCAATCTGCGCGTCTGGAATGACGACACGATCGCGCCGGGCACCGGCTTCCCGCCGCACCCGCACCGCGACATGGAAATCATCACCTATGTCCGCGAAGGCGCGATCACCCATCAGGACAATCTGGGCAACAAGGGCCGGACCGAGGCGGGCGATGTGCAGGTCATGTCGGCCGGCACCGGCATCACCCATTCGGAATATAATCGCGAGGACGTGACGACGCAGATCTTCCAGATCTGGATCATCCCGACCCGCGACGGCGAAGCGCCCAGCTGGGGCTCGCGTCCCTTCCCCAAGGGCGAGCGGAGCGGGCAGTTCGTGACGCTGGCGTCGGGTTACGGGAATGACAATGACGCGCTGCCGATCCGCACCGATGCGCGGGTTGTCGCCGCGACGCTGAAGGCGGGCGAGAGCGCCGAATATCCGATCGGCAAGGATCGCAAGGCCTATCTGGTCCCGGCGACCGGCGCGATCCAGATCGACGATGTGCGGGCCAATGCCCGCGACGGCGTGGCGATCCAGGATCTGGATGTCATCCGCGTGACGGCGATCGAGGATAGCGAGATCGTGCTGGTCGATGCGGCCTGATGATTAAGGGGAGGGGCGCGGGTCATGCGCCCCTTCTTTTCCAGAATATAGAACAGAGTGACCGATTTTATCCGGCTGATCCTGAAAGCACCATCGCACTAGAAGGAAGGCAAGGAAACGGTCCAGACGAACAGGGAGCCTTCTCATGCTGAACATCGCCACCCCGCGCCTCAGCTCCGCCGAATGGCAGGACGTGAAGGCCACCTTGAGCGCCGTTGCCGATTGCGGCTGTGGCGAACCGGCGGCGGCCGGCCCGGTCCGCTCGCGGATCGGCCATGCGCTCGACGCGATCCTGGGACCGAAAAAGGCCCAGCCGGTCACGCTGGCCCCGCATCTGCACGATGTCCGCGAATTTCTCTGCGAATCCGGCCGCACCCGCGCGATCGCCGAACGCCATGTCCCCGCACTCGCCGCGCAGGGCTATAGCCGCGCCCAGATCGAGGCGCTGGCGCTGCTCGGCGCCTGACCCCATTTTCCGAAAAGAGGATAAGTCCCATGTCCATCCGCACTTCAGAAGTCGACGGCGTCGATCTGGTCATCCTGCCCCCGGTCCGCGATCTGGGCGATGGCTTCTCGGTCCGCCGCGCGCTGCCGTCCGCGCATCGCCGGATGGTCGGCCCCTTCATCTTCTTCGACCAGATGGGCGAGGCGACCTTCAACAGCGGCGAGGGGCTGGACGTGCGCCCGCACCCGCATATCGGCCTCGCCACCGTCACCTATCTACTGGAGGGGGAAATCCTGCACCGCGACAGCGTCGGATCGGTCCAGTCGATCCGCCCCGGCGAGGTCAACTGGATGACCGCCGGCAACGGCATCGTCCATAGCGAGCGCACCAGCGAGGAAAATCGCGCCAAGGGCGGCAAGCTGTTCGGCCTGCAGACCTGGGTCGCGCTGCCGACGCAGGCGGAAGAGGTCGATCCCGGTTTTGCCCATCACAAGGCTGACGAAATCCCGACGATCGAGGATGCGGGCACCCGCCTGACCCTGATCGCCGGCAGTTCCGACGGTCTGGTGTCGCCGGTGAAGACCTTCTCCGACATGGTCTATGCCGATATCGTGCTGCAGGACGGCGCCCGCTATCAGCTCAAGGCCGAGCATGTCGAACGCGCCATCTATGTGGTGCAGGGTGAAGTCGAAGTGATTGGCCAGACCGGCGGCTTTGCGACCGGCGAACTGGTGGTGTTCAAGCCCGGCGCAGAGATCATCCTGCGTGCCAGGGGCGCGACCCGGCTGATGCTGATGGGCGGCGAACCGCTGCCCGAAAAGCGCCACATCTTCTGGAATTTCGTCTCTTCCTCGCCCGATCGGATCGAGCAGGCCAAAGCCGACTGGCAGGCCCAGCGCTTCGCCCCGGTGCCCGACGAGCATGAATTCATCCCCCTCCCGGCATAAGGAGCAGCATCATGGCCCAGGGTAGCGCCCATATCGGCAAGGACCGGTATCGCACGGAGATCGTCGTCGGCGGTCATGCCATCACCGCCGACGAGCCGGAGGCGCTGGGCGGCGCCAATCTTGGCCCGGCCCCCTATGATCTGCTGCTGGCGGCGCTGGGTGCCTGCACCGCGATCACGCTGCGCATGTATGCGGAGAAGAAGGGCTGGCCGCTTGAATCGCTCGACGTGGATTTGCGCCTGTCGGGCAAGGAGGAAAAGCGGATCGACCGCACACTGACGATCGTCGGGCTGGACGCGGACCAACGGGCGCGGCTGGCCGATGTTGCCGAGCGGACCCCGGTCACCCTGACCTTGAAACAGGGCCTGCCGATCGCGACGACGCTGGCCTGATCGCGTTGGTGGTCAGGCCTGGAGCCTGGCCACGATCACCCTGGCGGCGCGGGTGACATCGTCCCAAGTGATGTCGAAGCCGGCGTCATTGCCATAATAGGGGTCGGTGACCCCGCTGCCCTCGCGTCCCGGCACCAGATCCATCAGCAGCGACAGGCTGGCGGTGCCGTCGGCGGGACGGATGCGGCGCAGATTGGCGAGATTGTCGCTGTCGAGCGCGAAAATATGGGTGAAGCGGTGGAAATCCGCCGGCTTCGCCTGCCGTCCGCGATAGCCACTGATGTCGATGCCATGGCGCCGCGCCACCGCCTGCGCGCGTGGATCGGGCGCATCGCCGACATGCCAGTCGCCGGTGCCGGCCGAATCCACGACAATATCAAGACCCGCCTGTTCCGCCTCCGCCCGCAGCGCGGCTTCGGCCAGCGGGGAGCGACAGATATTGCCGAGGCAGACGAACAGGACCGACGCCTGCGTCATTCGGCGGCGGCCGTGCTGAGGCCGAGCGCGGGAATACCGATCGAGCGGCGGCCGCCAAAATCGGTGCGCGCGACGATCACGCCCAGCTTCTCCATATATTCGATCAGCCGGCGGACGCGGCCGGGCGAACTGGTACCATAGGCGCGGGCCAGCACGGTGTCCTCGGGGCAGGGCTCGCCCTCCATCGCCGCGCGGGCGATCAGCAGGAACGGGGCCAGCATATCTTCCGGCACCGGATCGGCAGCGCGGATCGGTTCTTCCCAGCGCGGGTCGGCCGAATCGCTCATGCCGGCGAGCGCCATGGCGAAGCGCTTGCGGAAGGCGGGGAGGTCGAGCGGCGGCTTGCGCAGCCCCTTCATCCGGCAACGGACGCCGAAATCCTGGAACAGGGCGGCGACGCTGGGGACGGCTTCGCCCAAATCGGCGACGATCTCGTCCAGCACCGCGATCACGATCGGCTCATTCTCGCCGAAATCCAGCTCCGGCGCGGCCGGCTTGGCCGACGGCACATCGGCGAGCTGGCGCATGATCTCCTCGGCCGGGCGTGCCGGGGGTTCGGCGCGGGGCGGGGGGGGCGGCATCGATTCTTCCTCGACCCGCGCGAACAGCAATTCCTGAAAATCCTCGCCGGTGGTGATCGGCGGCGGCATCAGCTTGTGGGTGCCGCCGCGCGTGCCGGTCTTTACCGCACCGATCTTCACCGCAACCGGGCGGCGCGCGATCGCCGGGCCAAGCCCCAGGAAGCGGCCACGCTCCAGATCGCGGATCTGCTCGGCCTGACGGCGCTCCATGCCCAGCAGGTCGGCGGCGCGGGCCATGTCGATATCCAGGAAGGTGCGGCCCATCAGGAAGTTTGACGCTTCGGCCGCGACATTCTTGGCCAGCTTGGCGAGGCGCTGGGTAGCGATGACGCCGGCCAGGCCGCGCTTGCGGCCACGGCACATCAGGTTGGTCATGGCGGCGAGCGATAGGCGCCGGGCCTCGTCCGACACGTCGCCGGCGGCGACCGGGGCGAACATCTGCGCCTCGTCCACCACCACCAAAGCGGGATACCAATGGTCGCGCGGCGCATCGAACAGGGTCGACAGGAAGGTTGCGGCGCAGCGCATCTGCGCTTCCAGTTCCAGCGACTCGAGGCTCAGCACCACCGACGCGCGATGTTCGCGGATGCGGGCCGCCATCTTGACGATCTCGCGCTCATTATAGTCGCCGGCGTCGATCACGACATGGCCATATTCGTCGGCCAGGGTGACGAAGTCGCCCTCCGGGTCGATCACCACCTGCTGCACCATCGGCGCGCTTTCCTCCAGCAGGCGGCGCAGAAGATGCGACTTGCCCGACCCGGAATTGCCCTGGACGAGCAGACGGGTGGCAAGCAGTTCCTCGACATCGACCAGCACGGGATTGCCCGTGCCGTCATTTCCTATGCTGATGCTGGCGGTCACGAACATCCTTTGGCCCAGCCTGTGGCCTGCGCGCAACCCGTATTGGGCAGTTTGCCAGCGTTGGCCGCGTAATATCTTGACCATCGCATTGTTGCGATGCAGCATCGATCCATCATGGAGAGCATAAACCCCGCCCAATCCGCGCCTGCGATCACGCAGAATCCCGACATCCGTTATCTGGGACGCCTGCTGGGCGATGTCATTCGGGCCTATGGCGGGGAGAAACTCTACAAGCAGACCGAATATATCCGCTCCGCCTCGGTCGACCGTGCGCGCGGGTTGCAGGGGGCGGATCTGACCGATACGGGCCTCGATGCCCTCAATCTCGACGACACGCTCAACTTCACCCGCGGCTTCATGCTGTTCTCGATGCTCGCCAATCTGGCCGAGGATCGGCAGGGGGTGGCGGCGGAACCCGGCGCCGATGTCGCATCGGCGGTGGCCAAGCTCGA
>NZ_JBSXOQ010000031.1:0-41484 GCF_056859495.1 Sphingobium sp. L-44
TCACATGATTCGTAAGGGCCAGATGTTCGCTGCCAACGACAGGCGAAATCCGTCCTTCGCCGACCAGTTCGACAGCCTCGCCGCGTAAACCACTATGTCAAAAAGCAAACCGCAGACTCGGCCAAAGTTTGCGACAGAACCGTGGGATCACTCGACCGTCAGATCGCGGACGCCCTGACAGCCGAGGGCATCATGAGAAGATCGGCGCTCTGATCTATGCCAACCTCTTCGACAACGAGGGCGAAGACACCTTCTCGCTGATCTGGTCCCGCCCCAACGGCAGGCGCGCCGACTAAGACCCCACGCAAGACCCCGCCACAAGGTCGGGGCCTTGGTCCGTCATGCCTTCACTGTCCGGAGCCGCAGCGAATTGCCGATGACGCTGACGGACGACAGCGCCATCGCGGCAGCAGCGATGATCGGCGACAGCAGCAGCCCAAACGTGGGATAGAGCGCACCGGCCGCAATCGGTACGCCTGCCGCATTGTAGATGAACGCGAAGGCGAGGTTCTGGCGGATGTTGGCCATCGTCGCCTGCGACAGGCGTCGCGCGCGGACAATGCCGGTGAGATCGCCCTTGAGCAGCGTCACGCCCGCACTTTCGATCGCAACGTCGGTCCCCGATCCCATGGCGATACCAACATCGGCGGCGGCAAGCGCCGGCGCGTCATTTACGCCGTCACCCGCCATCGCCACCACCTTGCCCTGCGCCTTCAGGCGCTCGACGACCGCGGCTTTCTGGTCCGGCAGCACATCGGCCTCGACCTCATCGATGCCGAGCTTTCTCGCAACGGCTTCGGCTGTGGTGCGATTGTCACCGGTCAGCATGACGATGCGGATGCCTTCCGCATGCAGGGCCTTCAGTGCCTCAGGCGTGGTCGCCTTG
The DNA here is from genome assembly GCF_056859495.1 of Sphingobium sp. L-44. Taxonomy (NCBI): domain Bacteria; kingdom Pseudomonadati; phylum Pseudomonadota; class Alphaproteobacteria; order Sphingomonadales; family Sphingobiaceae; genus Sphingobium; species Sphingobium sp. L-44. Next base: position 887 of record NZ_JBSXOQ010000031.1, read on the forward strand.
ATCGTGTCGGCGATGGCGAAGATGCCGCCGATGGCTTTATCGATGCCGATATAGATGGCGGTTGCGCCGTCGCGGCGTAGCTCATCGGCCTGTGCCGCGAGCGGCGCTGTATCAACCCCATGTTCGGCGAGGAAGGTGGTGCTGCCGAGCACCACATGCCGGCCCTCGACACGACCGATCGCCCCCTTGCCGGTCGGCGAGTCGAAGTCGGCGACATCGGGGATGGTGATCTTTCGCTCGTCGGCAGCCGCCACGATCGCCCGCGCAAGCGGATGCTCGGACGCCTTCTCCACGCCGGCTGCAAGCCGCAGGATGGTCTCCTCGACAAATCGCGGGGCCACGACGATCCGGGTAACGGCCGGTTTGCCTTCGGTAAGCGTCCCGGTTTTGTCGACCACCAGAGTATCGATCTTCTCCATCCGCTCGAGCGCCTCCGCGTTCTTGATCAGAACGCCGGCGGCCGCCCCCTTGCCGATACCCACCATGATCGACATCGGCGTCGCGAGCCCGAGCGCGCAGGGGCAGGCAATGATCAGCACGGAAACGGCCGCGATCAGGCCATGCGCCAGCCGCGGCTCCGGCCCCCATACACCCCAGGCCGCGAAGGCGAGCAGCGCGACGGCGATGACGACCGGCACGAACCAGCCCGACACCTGATCAGCCATGCGCTGGATCGGCGCGCGCGAGCGCTGGGCATCCGCGACCATCTGGACGATGCGGGCGAGCATGGTGTCGCGCCCGACTTTTTCAGCCCGGATGACGAGCGCGCCGGTCTGGTTCAGCGTACCTCCTACGACCGCTTCGCCGACTACACGCGTCACCGGCATGGATTCTCCGGTCACCATCGATTCATCGATCGATGAGCGACCCTGCTCGACCACGCCGTCAACCGGCACGGTTTCACCGGGCCGGACCCTGAGCCGATCACCGATGACGACGGCTTCGACAGGAATATCCTCTTCAGCATTGTTCCGCCCGATCCGCCGGGCGGTTTTCGGCGCGAGATTGAGAAGCGCGCGGATTGCGCCGGAGGTCTGCTCCCGGGCGCGCAGTTCCATGACCTGACCGAGCAGCACCAGCACGGTGATCACGGCCGCGGCCTCATAGTAGACCGCGACCGTGCCATCGGCGCCTCGGAAAGCCTGCGGGTAGAGCTGCGGCGCGAATGTCGCGACGATGCTGTAGCCCCAGGCGACCCCGGTGCCCATCGCGATCAGCGTGAACATGTTGAGGCTGCGGTTGACGATCGACGCCCAGCCACGTTCGAAGAACGGCCATCCGGCCCACAGGACCACCGGCGTCGCCAGCGCGAACTGGATCCAGATCGAGATGCGCATCGGCACCAAATGGTGCAGCGCCGGGATCAGGTGACCGCCCATCTCCAGCAGGAACACGGGCAAGGCGAGCACGAGGCCGATCCAGAAGCGTCGGGTCATATCGGCGAGTTCGGGGCTTGGTCCGGCATCCGCCGCCGCGATCAGCGGCTCCAGCGCCATGCCGCAGATCGGACAACTGCCCGGCGCGTCCCGGCGGATTTCCGGATGCATCGGGCAGGTCCAGATCGTGCCCTCCGTTACGGCTGCCGTTAACGCCGCAACGGGGTGATGCTCATGGCGATCAAGTCTATGGGTGTGGCTAGGGTGGGAATGATCGCCATGGGTAGCAGCACCCTCATGGTGCGGCTCGGCATGCGCTACCCGTGCTGCATAATGCACGGGGTCGGCGTCGAACTTCGCCTTACAGCCGGCCGAGCAGAAGGCGTAACGCTCGCCTTCATACTCAGCCTTGTGAGCGGTCCTGGCGGGATCGACCACCATGCCACAGACCGGATCATGGTCGACGTGACCGGACGGCGTTTCGCCGTCCGGCTCATGATGGTGATGATGGCCGTGCGCCCCAGTCACCTCGGCGGCGCGTTCGCTCTTCTGATCGTCGTCGGCCATTCATCACCTTTCACACGCCGCGCGTGCCTTCCGGTCTTTGTTCACTCCTCGATCAGATGGAACTCTTCGAGCAGCTTGGCGATCTCTGTGCCTTCGAGCTTCTTCATCAGCAGCTTGCGCAGGAAGGCCGGTCCGGGAAGATCGATGCCCTTGCCGTCCCGCAGCGGACCGATCGCAGCAAGAAGTGTACGAATATCATAGGTCGAGTTGAAGACCTCCGGCACGCCGCGCTCGACATTCATCAGCGTGTAGACGGCCTCCATCGGGGTTCTCACCGAATATTCCGTGGTGAAGATGCAGTCCCGCTGCTTCGATTCCGCGAACTGGCCGATGAAGGCGAAGTTGACCGCGCCCTCCGGCACCACGTCCGGCCGGTCACCCGCCTGGCGCGGCATGAAGAAGGCGGTAATATAGGGCATCATCGTGGGAACGGTGCTGGCGCCGGATGCCGCGAGTTCGGGAATGTCCTCGACCGGCACGCCGAGGTGATAGAGCCATTCCTGGGTGATCTCCTCACCGGTGCATTCCTGCATCGGCTTCTTCACGAAGTCGCCGGGGCAATCGACAAAGAGCGCGTAGAACCAGGCGATCATCTGATCTTTGGGCTGCTTCTTGAAATGCGGCTGGCGATGAACCGTCCAGCTCAGCAGCCACGCCGAGTCCTTCACCGTGACGATACCGGCGGAGACGATCTTGCCGGTAAAGGGGTTCCGCTTGGTGATCTTCTCGACATAGGCCGGAATGCGGGCGTCGAGGGCGGTGATGGAGGCGGAGGCCCATTTCGTCTCCGGGATATGGGCGCCGAACACGTCGGGGCGGCCGAAGGCCGGATCCTTCGCGGCGATGCGGCGCCACAGGTCCCAGGCCGGCGCCGGTCCTTCATTGAGCTTCGCCGGCGTCCTGTGGTCGCCATTGTCGGAATTCTCGGTCAGCGAGCCGATCGTGATGAAGACGAGATCGTCTGGCCCGAGATCGACGCCGCCTTCGACGCCGCGCTCTTTCCAGTGAATGCGGGTCGCTTGCTTGCGGCCGGGCTGGATGTCGAAATCGACATCGGTGACCTCGACGCCGTAGCGGAACGTGACGCCGTGATCGGTCAGCCACTTCACCAGCGGCAGGACCATCGATTCATACTGGTTATAGCGGTTGAACTTGAGCGAGGAGAAGTCGGCGAGACTGCCGATATGATGGATGAAGCGGTGCAGGTAGAGCTTCATCTCCAGCGCGGAATGCCATTCCTCGAAGGCGAACATGGTGCGCCAGTAGAGCCAGAAATTGCTTTTGAGGAAGTCTTCGCCGAAGACCTCGTTGATACGCTTGTTCTCCATCTCCTCGCGCGTCGCGAGGAAGACCGAGAGCAGGTCCTTCTGGGCCTTGTCGTTTAGCGTCAACAGCGCTTTGTCGGGCACGTCCTGGCCCTGGTTCTGCGTCGTGCGCTGGAGCGAAAAGTTGGGATCGTCCTTGTTGAGCCGGTAGAACTCGTCGAGCACGCTGGCGTCCTCGATCTCCAGCGAGGGGATCGAGCGATAAAGGTCCCACAGGCACTCGAAATGTTCTTCCATTTCGCGGCCGCCGCGAATGACGAAGCCCTTTTCGGGCACGTCCAGACCATCGAGCGCGCCACCAGGGATTTCCAGCTCTTCAAGGATGGTGATGCGGTCGCCGGAAACGCCGCCGTCGCGGATCAGGAAGGCCGCGCCGGCAAGCCCCGCCAGGCCCTAGCCGACGAACCACGCCGTCTTTTTGTCGGCGCCTTCCGGCTTGCGTGGACGGACAAAGGCTTCATAGTTTCCACTGCTATAATGCATGGCAAACTCCTGTTTTTCTTGTTGGGATCAGTCGGCGGGCTTGTAGCTGTAGAAGCCTTCGCCCGACGCGATGCCGAGCTTGCCCTTGTCGATGTAGTTTTCCTTCAGCCACGCGGCGAGCGACTGTGCGTGCTCATCACCGTGCGACAGGATGTTGTAGGGGGTGTTCAATCCGATGATGTCGTAGATCTGGAACGGCCCCATCGGCGCGCCGGTGGCGATCCGCCAGACCTTGTCGACATCTTCCGGCTCGGCATAGCCGCCGGCAGCCAGATCGGTGGCCGCGTTCAGGAACGGCACCAGCAGGGAGTTGAGGACGTAGCCCGCTTTTTCCTTGCGCACCGGGATCGGCACCATGCCGATCGCGGAGGAGAAGGCGATCAGGGTATCGAACACGGCCGGATCGGTGTCGTCCGTACCCATCACCTCGGCAGTGTTGAACTTCCAGATGCTGTTGGCGAAGTGCAGCGCCAGGAAACGGTCCGGGCGGCCGGTGAAGGCTTTGAGGTCGCTCGGCAGCAAAGTCGAGCTATTGGTGGCGAAGATCGTTCTGTCAGGCGCGAGCCCCGCCAGTTTCTCGTAGAGCGCCTGCTTGATCTCGAGCACTTCCGGAACCGCTTCGATGACCAGATCGGCATTCGCAACCGCAGCCCCAAGATCGGCGGTGAGCGTGATGCGTCTCGAAGCTTCGGCTGCCTTGCCGTCAGCCGCACCCGTCACCTCTTTCACGTAGGTTTCTACAAGCGTTTCGAACCGATGCCTCGCCTGGTCGAGTGCTTCGTCGCTGATCTCATAAGCGGTAACGTCAAAGCCACTATAGGCGGCCTGGAAGGCGATCTGGCTGCCGAGGACACCGGTGCCTAGCACCGTCACTTTCAGGATGTCGCTCATTCATTCTCTTCCTTGCGTCGGGTTTCATAGAGAAACGGCGCAGCGACTTCGGCGGGCACGCGAACCAGCTTGCCGGTAGCTTTCTCGATGAGCACCCATTGCGACAGGGCCGCGACGAGCGTCTGACCGTTACTGTCTTTGAACTCGACGCACCGGGCGTATCTCGCTCCGCGCGGCTTCCCTTCGACCCAGGTTATGGCAAAGGTCTCTTCGCCCGCCCGGATATTGCCGCGGTAATCGACCTCGTGCCTGAGCACCATAGCAACATAGGTGTCGGCATCCCTCGGACGCGCGGCTGTCAGCCAGTGCGCCACCGACACATCCTGAATCCAGGTCACCCAGACCGCATTGTTGACATGGCCGAGTTCATCGATGTCTTCTTCGGTTGCCTGGAAACGGATATGGAAGCGCCGACGTTCGTCCACTTTTCCAGCCAAGGGCACGCCTGAAGCATCGCAGCCGATCCTGCGGCGTCCTTCGCCAGGAAGGCTCATGACCGGGTGGATGGCGCATCGAGGCCTGCCATCGCGCGAAAGAAGCCGACAAGCATTTGCTCTCGGGGAATAGCGCCTTCGACATCGCCCTGGACCGCCAGTCCCATCCACAGTGCATAGAGGCCGATCCCGGTCTGCAGCGGCGGCAAGGCAGGCCGAAGCGCAAAGCGCCGCGTCAGATCCGCCACAAGTTCTCCGAACAAATGGTGGCAGGCGGCCTTTCCTTCGCGATGCCGTTCAGCGAACGCGGGGTCCCGCCGCGCATGAAGCTGCAATTCGATCGAAAGCAGCGACCAATGCTGTTCGTCAGCCAGCTTAGCCAGCCGCGCCGCAAGCACTTGCAGAGTCGCCTCGATATCATCGCCGGAGCAGTGGGCGACCAGATCGCGCAGAAGCACGACCTCGTCCTGGATATGAGCCTGCAGAATCTCGACCAGCAGATCGTCCTTGCTTGCAAAATTCGAATAGAAGGCCCCCTGCGAATGACCCGCTGCACTACAGATGTTGCGGATCGACATGGCCGCCACCCCTTCTTCCACAATGGACGAATGTGCTGCGGCGAGCAGCTTATCCCGCGTCTGGCGCTGCGTTTCCTTTCGCGTGAGGCGCATGAGCGATCGACCTCCAATTCAGCACGGCATGGAAACCTTTTACCCATGTCGGCGTTCACCGTAAAACCAGATATCACCTGATATCTCGAATGCAACGAAAATCCGGTTCGAAGGATCGCCCTTGGCTGAGACCTATATCCCCTACTCCACCAGCGTCGAAGTGCTCGGCGAAGACGAGGAGCGGCTCACCGCCGAAATCCTCGAAATCATGGCGAGCACCAACCGCAAGGCGTTCGAGCGCCATCGGCATGCGGTGCGCGACGCCCATGCCAAGAGCCACGGGTTCCTGAAGGGCGAGCTCGTCGTCCCGGAACTGCCGGAGCATCTGCGCCAGGGGCTTTTCGCTCGCCCGGCCACCTATTCCGTGGTGATCCGCCTCTCATCAGCGCCCGGAGATATCCACTCGGACACCATCCCCGCCCCACGCGGCATGGCGATCAAGGTCATCGGCGTGGAGGGAGAGCGGCTTCTGCCCGACGACCAGGGCCGCAATCAGGATTTCCTGCTCGTCAACATCCCGACCTTGAGCTTCGGCACGATCGGTAAATATCGCCAGCTCATTGGCCTTCTGGAGAAGAATGCGCAGAACCCCGCCTTCCTCCAACGCGCCATGGCCGGGGTGGCGCGTGGCGTGGAAGCCGCGGTCGAAGCGGTCGGCGTCGAGCCCGGCGCGACGCTGCGCGGGCTCGCGCGCGACAACGACCATCTGCTCGGCGAGACCTATCACTCGATGGCGGCGATCCGCTTTGGCGATCACATCGCCAAGATCAGCGCCGCGCCGCTTTCCGACAATGTCCGCGCGCTCACCGGCAAGGACGTCGGCACAGTGGAGGATTCTACGATGCGCGATCTGGTTGTCGAGCATTTCCGCGACCAGGGTGCTGAGTATCAACTGCGCGCCCAACTTTGCGCTGATCTCGACAAGATGCCTGTCGAGGACGCGGCGGTGCTCTGGCCCGAAGAGCTGTCGCCACACCAGCCGATCGCCACGCTGCGCATCCCGCCGCAGGACGCCTATTCGCCGGCGCGGCGGGTCTATGGCGATGACGTGCTGTCGTTCAATCCCTGGCACGGTATCCGCGAGCACCAGCCGCTCGGATCGATCATGCGGGTGCGCATCGCCGCCTATGAGCGATCCACCCGCTACCGCCATGAGATGAACGCGCAGCCGCGTGTCGAGCCGACAAACATTGACGCCATCCCGGACTGACGCACCGATCGACACACGCAATCACGAAAGGAGGCCAGTCATGGCCGAGACCGAAGAAAACCCGCAGATCGACGAAACCCGCCTTCAGGCCATCCGGCGGCGGATCGAGGAAGTGGCCGGCGACGCGCCGCAGCTCGCCAAGCTCGCGCTCGAGCAGATGGTGACGAAGCACAATCCCGACCTCAAGGGCACGGCCGGCTCGGCCGGTCGCGTCGGCGCGCAGTCCGGCAATGTCTCCGAGCTCACCGCCATCGCCAACCTCAAGCCGGGCGGCGCGGACCGGCTGAAACGCATCTTCGGACTCGTGAACGGCAATTTCGACGGGGCGCAGAAGGTCGGCACCCTGCACAACATGCGGTTCGTCTTCTTCGACAACGACACCCGCATCCTGTTCGCCACCGCCTATGACGGCGACTGGGACACCTATATCAACGACTTCGCCACCAAGATCCCCGACCTGATGGATTTGCTCTTCGCCTCGGTCGAAGGCTGGCCGGGCATCGCGAGCCCGAAGGTCAAGGATTTCATCGCCGAACATCAGATCACCGCCGCCGGATGGTTCGTCGCCAACCCGCAGGTCACGGTCGTCGACGTGCGTCGGCTTCAGCGGATGGAACATGCCGTCAACGAATTCCTGGACAAGGTGGGCTGAGCGATGACGATCCTTCAAAAGCTGAAAGAGCGCTTCTCGAGGGACAGCGTTACGCTCGACCTGCACGATATCCAGGCGCTGATCCTGCGAAGCCGGCCGGAGCCCTATGTCGGCATCCATGCGATGCTCCATTTCGACGAGGCCGAGGGCGCGCGCGCTTTGCTGGGCCGGCTCGCGCCCCATATCGCATCCGCCGACAACTGGAACGAGGATCTCGATTTCTGGATAGGCGCTGCACTCAGCTTCGAGGGACTGAAGGCGCTCGGCGTTCCTGAAGCACAGCTCAAGACATTCCCGCTCCCCTTTCAGCAGGGCATGGCGGCGCGCTCGGAGCAGCTCCGCGACTTCGGACCCAACGCGCCGGAAAACTGGGAGGACGTGTTCAAGCCGGGCAACTGCCATCTCGCGCTGACCATCTACGCGGTCGACGATGCGGCGCTCGACAAGGCGCTGGCGACCGCGCGAACCGAACTCGACCAGAGCAGCGGCGTCACCTTGATCGGCGAGCATCGCTTCGGCGCGCCGGACGGCGCGAAAAACCCGTTCGGCTTCCGGGATTCGATCTCCCAGCCCGCCGTCGAAGGCAGCGGCGTCGATCCGCTGCCCGGCGAGGAACGCGCGATCAAGGCGGGCGAGTTCATCCTTGGATACGAGAGCGAGAACGGCCAGCCGCTCGGCATGCCTGAACCTGCGGCGCTGGGAAAGAACGGCACCTTCGTCGTCCTGCGCAAGTACAACAGCCGGGTCGGCTGCTTCAACGCCTTCCTCAAGGCCCATGGCGAGACGGCGGAGGACCGCGAACGTCTTGCCGCCAAGATGTTCGGTCGCTGGCGGTCAGGCGCTCCACTGACGTTGTCGCCGGATCATGACGACCCGGACCTCGGCGCCGATCCGCAGCGCAACAACGACTTCAATTTCAAGGACGACCCCAAAGGCCGCGTCGTGCCGCTCGGCTGTCATATGCGCCGACTCAATCCCCGCGATTCCGAGCTGACACTGCTCACCGACGTCAACATTCACCGCATCATCCGCCGTTCCTCGACCTTCGGGCCGGTTTATTCCGAGGATGTGGCGCCGAAAGACGATGCCAAAGGCGATCGCGGCCTGTTCTTCATCTTCATAAGCGCGCGCGCTTACGACACGATCGAGTTCATGCAGCAGGAATGGATCAACCGCGGCAATTTCGTCGACCTCGGCGAGGAGCGCGATCCAATCGTTGGTCTGCATGAGGAGGACGGCCGGTTCACGATCCCGCAGGCGCCTGCGCGCAAGCGCATCGACGGTGTGCAGACCTTCAATGTCATGAAGGGAGGCGAATATCTGTTCATGCCAAGCCTATCGGCGCTTAAGTGGTTGGCAGAACAACGCTAAAGCTATTCACCTGATTGTCGGTTGAGATTTGAAGTGTGCAGAGTGACCCGGAAAGTGCGGGGCTGTGCGGAAGGTTAAGTGAGTGGGAGTTGAGTTTCGGCAAGGCTGGGGATGGTTGGTCCTTGTGGCGCTTACGATTTCGACGACCGGCGATGAAATCACGTTGCTGACGTTGATGTTCCGCACTGCCGAGAACGCATCCGGCTATGCGGTGCCGACGCTGCTGACCGCGGAGCTGCTACCCGGTCTGATCGCCGCACCCTGGGCGGGCCGCTTGATCGACCGCCGGGAGGCGGCCCGCATGCTGGTCATGGTGTCAGTTCTGCAAGCGGGCGTGATAGCATTTATCGCCTATTATCCCATGTTCACGCTCGCCGGGGCCGCGCTGTTGAGCGTGCTGTTCACGATCAGCAGCGCCGCAACATTCGCGTTGGTTCCAGTGCTGGCGAGCGGCTTGGAATGACCTCGCACTCGCCAATTCCCTTATGGAAATGGTTCGCAGCCTTGGAATGCTCGCTGGTCCAGTCGCTGGGGGCGTACTGGTGGGATGGATCGGATCGCGCAATGCGCTTTTAGCCGATGCCGCCAGTTATGCCCTTTTGGCCCTCGTCGTGATGGCGAGCAGGCTTCGCCGCAAGCCACAACGGGACGATCAGGAGGAAGAGACCCTGTTCGCGGACTACCTGCCGCTGCTCCGCAATCGACGGTTGATGGTGGTTACGGGTGCGCTCAGCCTCGAAGTGTTTGCGACCGCCATAGCCGACGTTGCTTTCGTGTTTCTCGTGATGGTGACGCTGGGAGCGGGCCGACCGCGTTTGGAATGCTGACGGCACTATGGGCGGTTGGGATGTTGATCGGCGCTGGGCTGGCCGAAAGGGTTATTGGCCATAGGGTCGGACTGGCGGCGTTCGGCACGGCCGCTGTCATGGGCGCGACCATGCTGTGGATCGGCCTTGCGCCGATCGGGCTGGCAATCGTTGCCGTCGCCTTCATCCTAGGCGGCGGCGCAACCAGCATCCAAAACGTCGCTGTCCGAACCTTGTTCCAGTCGGAATGCCCGCCCGCCGATCATGGCAAGGTCGCCGCGATCTATGGTGCGGTGACACGCGCCGCCGTAATCGGCGGCTATGTTGCTGGCGGCTTCTTTTTTGTGCCGAATGATGCGCCAACCGCCTATCTCGTGGGCGGCCTGCTGGGCGTTGTCGCGGGCTTAGTCGGATGGCGGATATTCAATCGTAGATGGAGCGCAGCACCAATCAAAGCATCGACGCGCCAAGATTGACCTGATTGTCGTGCCCCTCCGCTAACGGCTATACCAATCAGGTGGCGTGATTGAGGCGCGGTGCGGAACGGACACGATAGCGACGCCCTAATGATGTAAGGCAGAAAATATATGACCTTTCAGTTTGATCCATCATTCGATGCAGAATCACTCCACATGCCGGGAGATTCTTTGATCGAATTAGACCAGATAGAGAGTTCATTAAGGATATTGCTGCCCTCTGAGCTTCGTGATTTATTTATTGAATTCGGATCAGCGATAGTTTTCAATAAGGATGTTGAATTTCCTGCGGAAAAATGCGCCTATTCCGAAGATTCAGGAAGAATTGGCGTTTCAGTTATATATGGCCCTGCTGACGGAAGCTTAGGAATAATTCGCATAAACGAACAATTATCCATGCAGATTCCAAAAACATCTGTGGTTTTTGCGGAAATCGGTCTGGGTAATATGCTGTTAATTGACAGAATTGATGGAAAGATATCCGTATGGCTGCACGATGAAGCTCTGCCTTCTAGGGCGATAACCCCGTATACGACAGCTTTCATGACTTTATCGATGCACTGGTAGCCTTCGATCCTCCTCCCCTGCCCAGTTTAAAGGAATTGGGATTGGACTTGAAAGCGATGGGGATAGAAGAGGAGTAGCTAGATGTTACGGTTCGGCGCTGACGGAAACCACATCATTGGCGGCGGCTCGGCCGGCTGCGTCATGGCCAACCGCCTTTCTGCTGATTCGGATAAAGCTGTCTGCCTCATCGAGGCGGGGCCGCGCGATCGCAATCCCTTCATTCACATGCCGCTTGGCGTCGGCGTCATTGCCCGCACGGGATGGGTGAACTGGAACTGTGAGACCGAAGTCGAGCCTCACCTTAACAACCGGCGGCTCTATTGGCCGCGCGGCAAGACGCTGGGTGGCAGCAGCTCGATCAATGCAATGGTCTACATTCGCGGCGATCGGGCGGACTATGAGGGCTGGGGGGCGGCCGCCGGAGCTGACTGGGACTGGCCGCGCATGCGCGAGCTTTTTATCGCGCTCGAAAACAATCAGGCTATCCACGACGAGCATCATGGCAATGCCGGGCCACTTTGCGTCTCCAATCTTGGGCGAGTGAACCCACTTACGGAAGACTTCGTCGAAGCTGGGGTGGAACTGCACTACCCGCGAAATCCCGACTTCAATGGCGTGAGCCAGGAAGGCTTTGGTGTCTATCAGGTGACCCAGAAAGACGGGCAACGGTTCAGCACGGCGCGAGCGTTTCTCGATCCGGCTCGCTCGCGCAAGAATCTCGCCATCGAAACGAACGGCCTCGTCGAACGGATACTGTTCAAGGACCGTCGCGCCATCGGGGTCCGCGTCGGCGGCCGGGACCTGCTGCTGCGCCCCGGTGGAGAGGTGATCCTTTCGGCTGGCGCGGTCAATTCGCCGCAGATTCTGATGCTGTCGGGCGTCGGCTCGGCGAGCGAACTCAGGCAGCATGGCATAGAGATCGTTCTGGATGCGCCCGAAGTCGGAGCCAATCTCGCCGATCACCTCGACTATACGGCTGTGGCAACCACGGCCGATCGCGAAGGATTTGGGGTGGCGCCCAGTTTCCTGCCTCGTGCGATACGCGGCGCATGGAGCTATTTCCTTCATCATGAAGGCGAATTGACGTCAAATGCCTCGGAGGGCGGCGCTTTCCTCAAATCCGACGCCGGCCGGGAGCGGCCCAATCTTCAATTCCATTTCCTGCCGGCGATCCTGCGTGACCATGGCCGCAAGACAGCCTTCGGCTACGGAATGACCGTGCATGTCTGCGACCTTCTACCGAAGAGCCGCGGCAGGATCGGGCTCAAGATCGCCGATCCCACGGCTCATCCGCGCATAGAGGGCAATTATCTCAGTCATCCCGATGATGTGGGCGTCTTGCTGAATGGCGCGAAGCTAGCCCGCAAGCTCCTTCATGCGCCGGCGCTCGCCCGTCACTTGCGCGAGGAGGTGCGACCGGGACCCGCGGTCCAGACCGACGAGGCTCTGATCGACGACATCCGCGCGCGCGCTGAAACAATCTATCATCCGGTAGGAACATGCCGCATGGGCAGTGACTCGGCATCCGTGGTCGATCCGGCAGCCCGTGTACGTGGCATTGACGGTTTGCGCGTGGTCGATGCATCGATCATGCCGTCGATCGTGTCGGGCAACACTAACGCGCCTACCATGGCGATCGCGGAAAATGTCGCGCAAATGATGATCCGGCCTTGAGGAAGAATGGCGATGAGGTTCAGTTTCGTATTGGCAGCCATGCTGCTACTTGCAGCATCTGCGTCCGTCGAGGCACAGCGCGCTTCTTTCGGAGTGTGGAAGAATCCGCAGGACAGCGTACATGTGCGAGCCCAGCCGTGCGGAAGCAGAATGTGCGGGGTCGTGGTCTGGGCAAGTGACAAAGCCAAGGCGGATGCGCGGCGCGGCGGGACAAACGATCTGGTAGGTCTGATCCTGTTTCGCGATTTTGTTCCTGAAAAGAAGGGCGTGTGGCGCGGCAGTGTTTTTGTACCCGACATCGGCCAAACCTTCTCTGGAACAATCACCACGCTCGACGATCGGCGGATGGAGGGAAAGGGGTGCCTGACAGGGCGGATCATGTGCAAATCGCAGATATGGACGAAAGTGAACTGAAATCCGTCCAATCATCGTCTGACCGAGAGCGGCAAGCCAAGGATTTTAATAAGACACATCAAAAGCTTCTACGATAAATTGAAGAGGCGCGGAGCAGGAAGCGGGCATGGCGACAGCGATGTGTGCAGCCGCCACGGGATCAATTCGGCGACGGGCATGCGACTTGGTCAGCGTAAGCAGGCGGATAATCCGTTATTGATCGTCGCGGCCAGAAGACGGTCCGCTGCGGCAGCGGCTGCACGAACAGATTAACCTAATGGAAATCACACGATAAGCGCCCCGCCTGATGCGCCCGACGACACATTCCGCCGCTAGCAGGCATCCCCCCGGAAATTCCAGCAATCTACGCACGCCCAAAATCCGTAGCGTCCGATAAACTCTGCCGGAAAGGAGGACTGTCCCACAACAAGCTATCAGGGGTTTTCCGACATGCTTATAGGCTACATGCGCGTCTCTTCCACAGATGACCGGCAATCGGTCGATCTTCAGCGCGATGCGCTGATCGCAGCCGGCGTCGATAGCCGGCATCTCTATTCCGACAAGGCATCCGGCGCTCGCGAGGACCGGGCGAGCCTGCGGGCCTGCCTCGAATATCTCGCAGCCGGCGATAAGCTGGTCGTGTGGAAACTGGATCGGCTCGGCCGCTCCCTGCCGCATTTGCTGTCGATCCTGACCGATCTCAGGGAGCGTGACGTGTCATTCCGGTCATTGACCGAGCAGATGGACACGGGAACGCCGCATGGCGAGCTGCTGTTTTCGCTGTTCGGCGCGCTGGCCCAGTATGAACGGGCATTGACGCGCGAGCGCATCATGGCAGGCCTTGCGGCCGCCAGACGGCGCGGGCGCCACGGTGGCCGCCCGCGAACGATCGATGCGGAAAAGCTCGATCAGATCACCGCCGCCCTTGCCGGTGGCGCTAGCAAGTCGTCGATCAGCCGCACGTTCAACGTGCCCCGATCGACCCTCGCAGATACGCTCGCGCGGGCCGGATGGCTCAAACCGCCGCGCCTTGCGTAACGACAAAAACATAATTATATTTCCGTAATGCCATCCATGCGCTTCTCCTGGCATCCGGCCAAAGCCGAGAGCAATCTGAAGAAGCACGGCGTCAGCTTTGCGATCGCTACTCGTGCGTTCACAGATCCTTTCGCGCTGAGCGATCAGGATCGGATCGAAGGTGGCGAGCGACGATGACAAACCTTGGGCCTCGTGGAAGGGCATCTGCTCCTCCTCGTGGCCCACACTGTCGTCGAGCAAGACGATGACGGCGAGTATGTGGAGATCATTCATATCATTTCGGCTCGAAAGGCCGATCGAACGGAAAGGCGACGTTATGAAGAAGAAAGACGCTGATACCGTCCGTTTCCAACTCGATCCGGACAATCTGCCGCCGTTGACCGAAGCGCAACAGGCCGAACTGGATGCCCTGCAGGCGATGCCGGATAGCGGGATCGACTATAGCGACTCTCCGGCGCTGACAGAGGATTTCTGGCGGAACGGGCAGCGTGGGCGCTTCTATAAGCCCATCAAGCAGCAGGTGACGGCACGCCTTGATGCTGATGTGCTCGCCTGGCTCAAATCGCAGGGTAAGGGCTACCAAGCCCGCATGAACGCCATACTTCGCCGTGAGATGCTGGCGACCGCCAGAAGGCAGGAAAAGCCACGTTAATTTAGATAGTTAGGCTATCGGTTATCGTGATATAGTCGTACATGGATTTACCCCAGAAAGCGTTTGGCAAGTCGGATCAGACGCGCTGCCCGGCCCGAATAGGGAGGAAAGACGAGAGGCAGAGCGGAGAAGCGGTTCTGGAGAACGGCGCGCTCATGACTGAAAGTCCGGAACCCGTGATGGCCATGTGCCGCCCCGATCCCGGAATTGTTCACACCGCCGAACGGCAGATGATCGTGGACGTATTGGACGATGGTAAGGTTGACGCCTGCACTGCCGGAAGTCGTGGCCGCCAGGATATGATCCACTCTCGCCCGGTCACGATCGAACACATAAAGCGCCAGCGGCTTGGGTCTTGCGTTGATCCGACCGATCACGGTTTCAATGTCATCATAGGTCAGGACCGGCAGGACGGGACCGAATATCTCCTCATGGTCGATCGCCGCCTCGGGAGCGATCGCCTCCAGCACTGTGGGCGCCAGCGCCCTTCCCTGCCTTTCGCCGCCGACAATGATCCGCCCGCCCGTGGCCAGGGCATCCGCAATCAGGCCCCCCAGTCTGTCCGCATGGCGATCATTGACGATCCTTGCGAGATAGGGGCTCGTCATGCCCGAACCATAAGCGGCGGCGATCCGGCGGCGCAGCGCTTCCACGAACCGGTCGCGGATCGAAGCGTGGACGAACACATGATCGGGCGCGATGCAGGTTTGACCGGCATTGGAGAATTTGCCGAAGGCGATCCAACTGGCGGCCGTCTCTATGTCGGCATCCGGTCCCACGATCGTGGGCGACTTGCCACCCAGTTCCAGCGTAACGGAGGTCAGGTGGCGGGAGGCTGCCTGCATTACGACTTTCCCGACCTCGGGGCTGCCGGTGAAGAAGATATGATCGAAGGGCAGCGCGAGCAGGGCCTGAGACATCTCCTTCCCGCCGAGGGCGACGGTAACCAAGTCTGGCGGAAATGTGTCGGCGATCAGCCGCGCGATGACGCCCGAGGTAGCAGGTGTCATCTCCGAAGGCTTCAGGATAGCGCTGTTGCCGGCAGCAAGGCAGGACACAAGCGGCCCCAGGCAGAGATTGAATGGGTAATTCCAGGGCGCGATGATAAGGCACACGCCGCGTGGCTGCGGCACGATCCGTCCGGCCGTGCCGAAACCGATCAATGTCGGTCCGACATGGACTGGCCGCATCCATCGGCGCAGATTACGACGGCTGTGGCGGATTTCCTGCATGACCGGAAGAATTTCCGTCAGAAACACTTCGGCCTCCGGCTTGCCGAAGTCGGTCGCCATGGCCTGGACGATCTCCCCTTCGAACTTTCGTATGGCAGCCGCGAGGCGCGCCAGCGCAGCGCGTCTTTCAGCAAGGCCAAAGCGCATCCGGCGCTCGTCCGACATTGCCTTTTGCGCGGTGAAGAGCATTTCCACCGGGCGGCCATCACAGGGTTCCTGCGAAATCGAATGGCTCTCTTCAATCATTTCATTCTCGTCGAAAACATGACCTTCGCGCGAGTCTTACGAGCGCAAAAGCAATAGGGAACTACACGAACATGTAGTATCGACCCGACATGCCTGGGAACCGAATGGACTCCAACGCTGCTTTCGCGACTGGCGGAAACGGCACTTCGCCGTGTGGAATTGACCGCGCGCGTCAGCCTGCTGCGCGCACCTTGCGGCTACGGCAAATCGGCGACGCTCGCGGCCGGTTGGAAGGAGGCGGCGGACACTGGTCGCCCGGCGCTTTGGGCAAGTCTTGCAAGCGACGACACAAAGAAGGGCACCCTGCGTCGCCTCGCCTTTCAGGCCGGAACCGCCGCGGACATCGAGTCCATTCTCCAATGGATATGGCATCAGGACAGGCCCGGGATTATTTGCCTCGATGATGTTCAGGAAGCGCCGCATCTCGAAACGCTGACAAGAGACATGATGGATGCTCTTCCCGATGATTGGCGAGCGGTCCTTGCAACCTCCGCCCCCTGGGGATTTGGCGTCCTCAACGCTGACTGGCAGGAAGTCGGCCCCGATGCCCTGGCCTGCCGCGCCCAGGATCTGAAGGAATTGATCCGGGTCCCTTCAGCCCTCGACCGGATCATATCGGACACACAGGGTTGGCCCGCATTGTGCCGCATCGCGGGCCGTGTATCCTACCGGATGCAGCCACTGCATTTATGGCCCGAGATCATCTGTTATCTCGATCAGATGGTGTTGGCGCCCTTATCGCCCGCTCTGCGCACATGGCTGAAAAAGGCGGCATTAATCGCTCCCCTCGATGCCGAAAGCCACGATTTTGCCCTGCGCGTCCACGACGGCGCGCAATGGATCGCACGTGCGCAACGCGAATGCCTCCTATTGAGGCCGGACAGTGACGGAATGTTTGCGCTCAATCCGGCGCTGCGACACCATCTTGCCTTGAGCGGACAGTCGCAGCTTCGTTCCTCTCCAAGCCATCTTCTAAAACGTGCGGCTTTTCATCACTGGCGCGCCGGCCGGCCAGCGCAAACGATAGCGCTTTCGCTGCGGGCCGGCGATCCGGCCTGGGCGCGGGGGCTGGGCGGTGAGATCGTCATGGATGTCGCCCTGCGACAAGGCCGTATCGATGAGTTGGCCCATTGGCTCGAGGGCGTGCCCGACACAGCGTTGCTGACCAATCCCATGGCTGGCCTGGGAAAGATATGGGCCCTTTCCTTCCAGCAGCAGCATGCAGGGGCGACGCACCTTTTGAAGTTGCTGTCACGCACGGATGCGCATGAGGAATTGCTGACGCTGCTCGGTGCGACGACAGCGGCGCTGAGGGACGATGTCGTCCGGGCGGAAATGCTCTGCCGGCAATGGCTCGAGCTGCACGCCCGGGAAAATCCGATGATGAAGGCCTCCGCCCTGGCCTGCCTCGCGAGCATCGTGGCGAGCCAGTCGAACGCGGCCGAGTTCGCGGCACTACGTCCCCTACTGGATCAAGCCTGTGCCCTGGCCGATCAGGGCTTTTCCCGCGACTGGGCAAAGATTGCCGAAGTGCTGCTCCTGCTGACGCAGGGGCAGATCATTCCCGCACGAAATAGGATCGACGCGCATCTGACGGATATGGTCTCCCCGGTCGCCGAGCAGACGCTGAAAACATTGCGCCTCGCTGTGCTGGCCGAAAGCGGCGTGCCTCTGGCAGAACTGGAATGGCCGTTGCTTTTCTGCGACCAGATCGTCGACGTCCGCATTCATACGGCACGGGCCATATTACGGGCCGCTCGTCTGGCCGGAGATGCGGACCTCTGCGAAAAAATCCTGACCGAACTGAACGTGAAAGCCGTACGCGACCACATGCCGCGACTGCAACTCATGGCCGATATCCTGACTGCGGAACATGAAATCGCGTCGGGTCGATCGGTCACCATCCCCAATATTCCCAGGAACGACGCCATCACTTCGGCTCACCTCGCCATTGCGGACGTCGAGTGCATGCTTCTGTCTGCGACGCGGGCGCTTGCCGACGGGAAGGATCACCTCGCGCGCCAATTGACGGACCGTATCCTGGCCCGCATCCGCAGGGCAGGATGGCAACATATCATACTCAAAACCCTCATGCTGCGTTCGGTGCTGCATCTACGTAAAGAGGCGCTGCAACTTTCCATACGGTCAGCGGAAGAGGCCTCGGAAATTCGCGACAGCACAGGACTGAAGGAAACAGCGCGGGAGTTCCGGAATATCCTGGAGCATATTCACGCGGGATGGGCCGTAAAGGCGAGGTTTGATCGGTCCGCAGCACAACATCACTTGCCGAGTTCACAACATACCGAAGGATCCGACCTGTCTCGCCGCCAACTCCATATCCTCGGCCTGGCGCGGGATGGTCTTACGAGCGCGGAGATCGCCAACATATTGGGTATCGGCGAAGATGGCGTAAAATGGCATTTTCGCGCGATCTTCAAGTGTCTCGCTGTCAACAGGCGCACCCAGGCCGTCGCCACGGCGATACAGCGCGGTCTCCTTCACTAAACGATCTCCCACGTCACAAATAGAGGCAGGCATGCTGTTGCGCGGCCTCCCGCAAGGCAAGATCAGCAATCCATTCTTAGTCGACTCTCGTTGCCGCCCTCGCCAGCATGAGATCCACGAGAAAGTCCAGAAGCTCTCCGCTTGCGACCTCGTGCGGTTCGAGCAGGCCCTGGAACATGCTTCCCTCGTGGACAGCCAGGATCAGTCGCGCGATGCGCGGGAGGCCCCGGGCAACGATGCGGGAGTCCTCGCGAAGGATGTCGGCGAGCGCGCCCTCGATGATGGCGAGGATCCGTCCTTGCCGTTCGGCATAGTGGCTCGCCATGGCAGGATGGCGTAGGGCATAGAGGCCGAACTCGGCCTGGAGCAGATACCAGTCCCGATCGAACGGATAGCTGCGATAAAGGCCTTGAGGAAATTGTCGGCCGTCGAGCCGGGCATGGACAGGGCGCAAGCGGTCGCCTCCTCCAGCCTCGACTGCAAGCGCTCGATCACCCGGTCATAGAGGGCGAAGAACAATTCGTCCTTGGATCGGAAGCTGGAATTATAGGCCCCCCGGCTCAGACCGACGCGCTCGCAAATATCTTCCTGGGTGGAGCCATGGAAGCCACGTTCGGCGAAGGCCTCGAGAGCGCCATCCAGGATGCGCTCCCGGGTCTGCGCCCGGGTCGGGCGCGTTCGTGCCGGGCGGCGGCTCACGGGATCACGGGCGGGAGCATTTCGATACAAATATGTATTGAGTCGGTTGGATGTCAACGTTACCGTGCGGGAGCAGGAGACGTTCTTCATGACCTTGCGATGTTCGATGCTGGTTGCCGCGCTGGCGACTGCGGTCTGTCAGGGCGCGCAGGCGCAAACGATCGACAGGCTTGATCTCGATTATCGAAGCGCCCAGGCGAGGCTGCTCGAGCGGTCGGACGCGATCCAGGGCGCCGACGCCGATGTGCGCAGCAAGGAGGCCCAGAAAGGCTCCACGAGCACGTTGCGGCGTCCGACCGTCGAGTTCGAAGGACAGATGATCCGCTATCAGAAAACCCTCTATCTGCCGCTCGGCCCGCTGGCGGACGTGGCCCAGGATTATTCCATCTCTGACCCCCTGCGCTTCGAGATCGAGCGCACCAGCACCCGGCCGATCGTGACGGCGACGCTGCCGCTCTATTCCGGCGGCCAGATTCCCGCCGCCCAGGCGGGCGCCGCGGCGCAACTGGGACAGTCGCGCGCGGAACGCCAGATCGTCATCGACAACGGTCTGTTGCAGATGACCCAGCTCTATTTCGGCCAGCAGTTGCTCGAGCGCGTGCGCGATGTTCGCCGTGATGCGCTTGCGGGATTAGAGCGGCATGTCGCGGACGCCCTCAAGCTCGAACAGGAAGGGTTCATAAGCCGGGCCCAACGCCTCCAGGCGCAGGTAGCGCGCGACGACGCCGCGCGCAGGCGCAGGCCGATCTCGCGAGTGCGCAGGTAGCGCTTGCCGGCGCGCTGCGGGCGCCGTCCGGCGTCGATCCCGTCTCCCCGATCTTCGTGATCCGTCAGCCGCTCCGTTCGCTCGACACCTATGTGGACGCGGCCCTGCGCGCCCATCCCCAACTGGATCGGCTCGGCGCGCTGGAAGACCAGGCTGAAGCGGGGGTGGCCCTTCAGCGCGCCAAGCTCCGGCCTACGATCTATGGCTTCGCCCAGTATAATTTCGATCGGCGCGACACGCTGTTGACCGATCCCGACTGGTCGGTGGGCGTCGGGCTGCGCTACACGCTCTTCTCCGGTGTGGGCCGCTCGCAAGCGGTGCAGGCCGCGCGGGAAACGGTGACGCAAGCCAATGCGGGCCTGCGCGAAGCCCGCACCCAGATCGAAATCGGCGTCACGCGGTCCTGGAACGATGCGGAAGCCGCGCGACGGCGGTTTGAGCTGACCGACACGGCCATCACTGCGGCGCAGGAGAATCTGCGGGTCCAGACCCTCGGCTATCAGGAGCAGCAGACAACCTCGCTCGACGTGATCGATGCGCAGCTCGGTCTTGCCCGCTCCCGGATCCAGCGCGCCCAGGCCGGATATGATTTCGTTGTCGCGCTCGCCCAGCTTCTCCACGTCAGCGGTCAGATCGCCACATTGCCGGACTATATCGACCAGGGTGAAAGGGTCACGCCATGACCGCCACATCGGAAACCCTGGTCACCCCGGACGAGACGGCTCCGCCGGTTCCGACCGGGCGGAAGCGCAAGTTGCTGCCGCTCATTGCTTTCCTCGTCGTGGTCATTCTCGGCCTCGGTCTCTGGCTGGCCTATCGCCCGGTTCCCGATCAGCTCCAGGGCATGGTCGAGGCCCGCGAACTGCGGATCACGAGCAAGGTCTCGGCTCGGATCACGGCCTTTCATGTCGAGGAAGGCCAGCCGGTGAAGACGGGACAGCTGCTCTATACGCTCGACAGTCCCGAGGTCGAAGCCCGCTCCGAACAGGCCGGCGGCGCGCTCGCCGCCGCGCAGGCGAATGCGGACAAGGCCGATGAAGGCGCACGGCCGGAGGATATCCGGGCTGCCGAGGCCCAGTGGCGACGCGCGCAGGCGGCGGCGGACCTCGCCCAGACCACCTATCAGCGCACCGAGCGCCTCTTTGAACAGGGTGTGCTGGCGGGGCAGAAACGCGACGAGAGCCGCGCAAACGCCCTGGCCTCCAATGAAGCGGCCCGAGCGGCGCGCGCGCAATATGATCTGGCGCTGGCCGGGGCGCGGCGACAGGATCGGCAGGCCGCGAGCGGACAGGTGCGCCAGGCGCGCGGCGCCCTGGCCGAAGTCGAGGCGGCCGAGAAGGAAACCCGGGTGTTCGCGCCGTCGGACGGTGAGATCGGACGCAGGCTGGCGCAGTCGGGCGAACTCGTGCCGCAGGGATTTCCCGTCTTCGTCCTGACCGACATCGATCATCCCTGGGTGACGCTCACCCTGAGAGAAGATCAGTTCAGTGCGATCCGCCGGGGACGGGTCCTGACCGGCCGCATACCTGCGCTCGGCGATCGTTGCGCCCAGTTTCGGGTCTTCTACATCGCGCCCGCCGGCGATTTCGCGACATGGCGCGCGACCCGCCAGTCGAGCGGCTTTGACGTGAAGAGCTTTGACGTGCGCCTGTCGCCCGTGTCGCGGGTCGATGGGCTGCGCCCCGGCATGACGGTCCTGTTCGACTGGCCGCAATGATCCGGGCCTTCGTCGATAGCGCCCGGCGCGAAACCGCCTTCCTGCGCGGCAGCGTCTGGGATCTGGCGCTGGTCACCTGGCTGCCTCTGCTGCTGCTGGCGATCGTCGCGGTCCAGTTGTCGGCAAGCGTCATGCGGAACCTGCCGATCGTCGTGGTCGACGAGGACGGCGGCGGCGTCGCGCGCGACCTCACCCGCAAGCTGGAGGCGTCACCCGGGCTCAAGGTCGCGGCGCGGCCACCGGACATGGCACAGGCCGAGCATCTGGTCCGCTCCAACGCCGCCTATGCCGTGGTCCTGATCCCGCGTGATCTCGAGCGCACCGTGCTGCGCGGCGAGACCGGCAAGATCCTCCTCTTCTACAATGCGAGCTATTCCACGCCCTCGGGTTCGGTGTTGCGTGAAGTCGGCACCGTGGTCCAGGCCCACGCAAAGGCCTTGGCCGGGGAGCAAAGCGCCGCGATCGCCGGTCCCGCGCGTGTGCGGCCGCAGCCGGTGAGCGTGCAGAGCCGGATCCTCTACAACCCGCAGGCCAGTTACGAGCTGCAACTCGTCGCCCTGATCCACCCCGCACTCCTGCACCTGCTGTTCATGATCGCGGTCGTGAGCGCGCTCGGTCGCGAGCTGCGGGACGGGACCATCGGAGCATGGCTTGCAGGGCCTCGAGGCGAGGCGGTCGCCGCCGTCGCCGGCAAGATCGCGCCCTATATCCTCATCTTCCTGCTCTGGGGGGCGCTTGCGACCGGCTATCTCGCGGTCTACCGGGGCTGGCCCGTGCAAGGGAGCGTGGCGATGCTGATGGGCGGCTATCTCGCCCTCTATCTCGCCTATGCGGGCATGGCCTTGTTCATCGTCGGGGCCACCCTTTCCATGGGGCAGGCGCTGTCGATGACCGCCCTCTATGCGGGCGCTTCCTTCGCCTTCGCCGGGGCGATCTTCCCGATCGAGTCGGCCTCCGCCTTCGCCCGGCTATGGAGCGCGCTGCTGCCTTTTACCCGCTTCGCGCGGCTGGTCGCGGAGCAATGGATGATCGGCGCACCCGTGCTCGCATCTCTTGGATCGATCCTGGCGCTGTTTGCCTTTCTCGTCGTCGGCTCGGGCGCCGGGCTGCCGCGCTATGTCTCGGCGCGGATGAGCCCGGAGGTCTGGGGACGACGATGATCGGCCGCGCCTTCCTCGCTACCTTCCGCGCCGTTCTCTCCGACCGCTCCGCCTTCATGCTGATCGTCGTGTCGACGATCCTCTATTCCTTCTTCTACCCTTCAGCCTATTCCGGGGAGGTCGCGGTCCGCATTCCGGTGGCCGTCGTCGATCTCGACGACAGCGGCGCAAGCCGCAGTCTCGTGCGCCGGATCGCAGCGCTCCAGCAGGCCGATCTTGCCGCGCGCCCGGCCTCTCCAGGAGCCGCCCGGCTCTGGCTCGAGACGACCGGCGCAGGGGCCGTGGTCATCATCCCCGAGGGGTTCGAGCGACATATTCTGAACGGCGCCAAGGGCACGGTCGCGCTCTACGGCAACGGCGCCTATCTGCTGCGCAGCAGCACGGCGCTGTCAGGCATCGGCCTGGCGGTCACCACGATCGCCGGCGAGGCGGCGCGCGATCAGGCCATGGCGCAGGGCGCACCCGCCCGCCCTGCCCTGTCGCTCGTTCAGCGCCCGCTGTTCAACACGCGCGAAGGCTATGGCAGCACGGTGTTCCCCGGGGTCGGCTTCCTCATCATTCACCAGACCCTGCTGATGGGCCTGACGATGCTCGCCGCCACCCTGCGCGAGACACTGAGACGCTTTCGTCTGCCCTCGCGCACCCTTATCGGAATTGCCCTGGCCTTCTTCGTGATCGGCTGGGCCGACGTGGCCTATTATGCGGGTTTTGTGTTCTGGTTTCAGGACTATCCCCGCGCCGCCGGCTCTCCTGGCGCCTTGATCGTGGGCGGCAGTTTGTTCGTGGGCGCGACTGTGGCGGCGGCGCTTGCGCTGGCCAGCCTCTTCCGGACACGGGAACGACCCCTGCAACTGTGGATGGGCACGTCGCTCGCCATCTTCTTCCTCGCGGGTCTCTCCTGGCCGGCGGAGGCGACGCCGGCCTGGCTGGCGCTCCTCGCGCGCCTCCTGCCAACCACCGCGGGCATTCATCTCATGGTCGGGCTCAATCAGATGGGCGCGAGCCTTGCCGAGCAGACGCGGGAGGTGCTCAACCTCGCCATCCTCATTCTGGTCTACGGAGGCCTGGCCTGGTGGCGCTTCACGAAGATTTCCGCGCCGGACCTTCAGCCTCTCAAGCCTGACTGACGCCTCAATGGAACGAGATCGTCAGGGGCACCCCAAGTGCAACCCTCTCGCCCCGGCCGACGCGACCTTGGCGCAACCCAGGGGGAGGTGTTCGAAGCGGACCTCTGCAGGGCTTCATCAGATAGAGATCACCGAGATGGGGATAAACCGGAGGCTGCCTCGACTATTGCTCTGCTTTCGCCGCCGCGAGGATCGCGGCCTCTACCGGCGCCCAGGTGGGGTCCGCAGGCGAAAGCATGTTGAAGTGGCCCGCATTCTCCAGGGTGATCACCGTCGCCTTATCGCCGGCCGACTGTGCGGCTGCTGCATAGGCTTGCGCGGCTGAAGGCTCCAGCACGACGGAAGCGACCATGAATTGAGGCACGGCCAGAGGCAGCCATTCGATCGGATTTGCCTGACGGTAGCGGCCCGCCTGTGCGTCAGGAGCGCCCCCGAACAGGTTGACGAAGATCGGGCGGCCGCAAATATCCTTGTCGAACCCGTACAGGGTTCGCAGGTCGCCTGGGCCGACGATGGCGACCGCGGCGGAAACCTTCAGTGGATCAGCGCCGCGGACCTCGCTGTCGGCAGGCAATCTGGGACGGGCCGCCAGCCACAGGGCAGCGTGGGCGCCGGCCGAATGTCCCACCGTCACCACATGCTTCAGGTCCAGAGGCTGGGTTCGTGCCAGCACCCTCAAGTGATCGAGCGCCGCTCCCCAATCCTGGAAGGTCCCAGGCCACCCGCCGCGGGTGTCACCAACCTGTCGATACTCTATATTCCATGTCGCCACGCCCTTGTCCGTCAAGGCGCTCGCCAACGGCGCCGTGCCTGCCAGTGTCTCATAGCCTTTGGTCCAGCAGCCACCGTGAATGACCATGACGACGGGAAACGGGCCAGGACCTGCAGGCAAGCGCAGTTCACCGATCTGCAGAGGATCAGGACCATAGGCCTCGACGAGCGTCGGAGCGGTGACGGGAAGGGCGTGGAGTTGGGGCGGTCCGATCAGCGCATGTTGGTTATCCGACGGCGTCTGCGCCCAAGCGGTGCTCGTGACAATCAAGACTGTAGCCAGGCCTAATGAACGGTATCGCATGATCTACCTCTTTCATGCATCTTCCCGCTCCGACGTTACCAGCCAGTTCGTCAAATGTGAGAAGACAGCGATTCGTCATTAGATAACATGGTTCGCTATATTCTTTTCGGAAACACCATTCCGTCATCGAGTGGGCAAAGCGATAGATGAAATCCCGTTTCTGGCGCAAAGCATATGGCGGCTATGCGCGATCACGGTAGCCTTGATCATGGAAGTGATACGTCAGGCGACCAAAGAGCTATCTAGATTTCATTGTCGTCGTGAATTGCGGTTTCAGAGGATCGTGGGTTTTATCTCACTTGGCTATCCATGCTTCGACCAGCTTGACCGCATCCTCTACTGTTTTGACCTCACCGGCGGCTTCATCCGGGATAGTGAGTCCGAATTCGTCTTCAAGCGCCATCACAACTTCCAGCACATCGAGACTATCCACGCCGATGTCATCGTAGAAAGACGAAGCAAGGGCAATCTGATCCGGATAGACGCCGAGCTGACGGCTAATGATCCTGAAAACTCGGGGAGCGATTTCTTCCATCACAAAGCCCTCGCGCGGACACTATCGGCTAGGAAACAGGGCAGATTCTCGTAAACTCAATCATCGCAGAGCAACGATATTGTCCTGCGGCCAGTAAATTCATCATGCCTTGCTGAGCATTTTCTCGGCGCTCGTTTTCACAAAATCCGAAATCTGTCCTGACATCATTTTGAGGAACAGCGGTACGCTGACGTCGCCGCGAATCTCGCTATCCTCAATGTCGAGTTGCACCGGGATATTCTGCCCCATCGCCCCGATGACCAAGTGTAGTGCGTAGTCCGATACCCACTCGGAACTGAGCGAACCGCCTCCCGGGATATGCGCTGCCAGCTTGGGCAGGCCGGCCTCGATCCTGCTCTTCGCTTCGATTTTACCAAGGCTGTGCGGGATAACGACTTCCATATCTTCTTTCCTGTTCAGGCCGCCCGATCGACGAGCAGCAAGGTCGATGTCGCGGAGGCATAGAGTTTGCCGGCCATGTCGATCAGACGCGCCTCGGTATGCGCCACCCTCTTGCCCATCGACACCACCTGGCCGATTGCACGGACCATCCCGACCCTGTCGGTCAAGGGCGCATGATAGGCGACCTTGAGTTCGAGCGTGACGCAGTTGATGGGCACTTGGGCCGCGGAGTTCGCCGCGATGCCGCAGGCCGAATCCAGCAGCGTCGCGGCATAGCCACCATGGGCGATGCCCATGAAATTGTAGGTCTGCGAGGTGGGCGTCGCGACAAAGACGACCTTCCCCTCCTCCGCCTCAAGCAGATCGATGTCGAACAGATCCATCATGGGCGGCCGGGTGCCGGCCGCCATGAACTGTTCGATCTCTTCCAGACCGGTCATCGCTTACCTCAAAGCTTTTCGGTCAGTTCAGGAACGATCTTGAAGAGGTCGCCGACCAGGCCGATATCGGCGACCTGGAAGATGGGCGCGTCCTCATCCTTGTTGATCGCGATGATGGTCTTGCTATCCTTCATGCCAGCAAGGTGCTGAATCGCACCCGATATGCCGACGGCGACATAGACTTCCGGCGCCACGATCTTGCCGGTCTGGCCGACCTGAAAATCGTTGGGCGCATAGCCAGCATCGACCGCTGCGCGGCTTGCGCCCACACCCGCGCCCAGCTTGTCGGCCAGCGGATCGATCACGCCATGAAACTGCCCGGCCGAGCCCAGCGCTCGCCCGCCCGAGACGATGATTTTGGCCGAGGTGAGTTCCGGGCGCTCGGACTGGGCGATCTCGGCACCCACGAAGCTGGAAAGTCCCGCATCCGTGCCCGTCGCAGCCTCGATACTGGCCGAGCCACCCTCGCGGGCCGCCTTCTCGAAGGCTGTGCCACGCACCGTGATAACCTTCTTTGCATCAGACGACTGGACCGTCGCGATCGCATTTCCCGCGTAGATGGGACGCGTGAACGTGTCAGCGCTTTCCACCGACAGGATGTCGCTGACCTGCATCACATCAAGCAAGGCCGCCACGCGCGGCGCGATGTTCTTGCCATTCGAAGTGGAAGGCGCCACGAACGCGTCATAGCCGCGCATCAGGTCCGCGACGGCCGGCGCGACATTCTCGGGCAAAGCGTGTTTGAACGCCGCATCGTCGAACGTTACGACTTTGGCGACACCCGCGACCTTCGCAGCAGCCTCGGCCACGCCGCCGATGCCCGCACCGGCAACCAGCAGATGGACCTCACCAAGTTTGGCAGCGGCGGTGACGGCCGATAGCGTCGCATCCTTGACCGACGCATTGTCATGTTCAACCCAGACGAGCGTATTCATAACTTATTCTCCGAGAAATCCGCCCCCGCTTCATCTCTGTGCGCACAGGATGAAGCGGGGTGCGCCGTCACTTGCATGGGAGAGGTTCGGCAAGTTCGGCGCGTTTGAAAGTTTATCAAATCGCCATTTCCTTGAGCCTGGCGACCAATTCATCGACGTCGGCCACCTTGATGCCCGCCGAGCGCTTGGGGGGTTCGGTCACCTTGAGCGTCTTGAGGCGCGAGGCGATCTCAACACCGAGATCGGCCGGCGTCTTCGTCGCCAGCGGCTTGGATTTGGCCTTCATGATATTGGGCAGGCTCGCATAGCGCGGTTCGTTGAGACGCAGATCGGTCGTCACGATCGCCGGCAGTTTGAGGCTTACGGTCTCCAGACCGCCATCCACCTCACGGGTCACCGCGACAGTCTCGCCCGATACTTCGACCTTGCTGGCGAATGTGCCCTGCCCCCAACCGAGAAGGGCTGCCAGCATCTGGCCGGTCTGATTGGCATCATCGTCGATGGCCTGCTTGCCGAGGATCACCAGGCCTGGAGCCTCCTCGGTGGCGATGGCCTTCAGGATCTTGGCGACGGCGAGCGGCTCGACCTCATCGTCAGTCTGGACGAGGATCGCGCGGTCGGCCCCCATGGCGAGCGCGGTGCGCAGCGTTTCCTGCGCCTTGGCGACGCCGATCGACACCACCACGATTTCGGTCGCGACTCCCTTTTCCTTGAGGCGGATAGCCTCTTCGACGGCGATCTCGTCGAACGGGTTCATCGACATCTTCACGTTCGCCAAATCGACGCCCGTCCCATCCGCCTTCACGCGCGGTTTCACATTATAATCGATAACCCGCTTGACGGGCACAAGCACCTTCATGGATCAATCCTACTCTGATTGTAATGCCGCCTGATATTCGGCAATGAGTCTCTCACAGATGGATCGGGCCGGTTGGACGGCAGTGGTAGCGCCGACACCGTGGCCTGCCGACCAGATCGTCTTCCAGGCCTTGGCCTCCTCCGAAACCGAAAGCGCGCCATGTGGCTCAGGGAGAGTCGCGGCTTCCAGCGAGGGCCGGAGAAAATTGGCCCCGACGCCGGTGACCCGGTCCGTATAGACGATATCCGCTGGTCCGGCCCCGATCACCATGTCTTTCTGTGGCGGCGAGGCGAGACTCTCTTCCGACGCGATGAAGTGGGATCCGATATAGGCAAGATCGGCCCCCATCATCTGCGCGGCCGCGATCTGGTGGCCGCGCGTGATGGCGCCGGAAAGCGCCAGCGGCCCCTGGAAGAAGCGCCGTATCTCGTCAACCAGTGCGAACGGGCTCATCGTGCCGGCATGTCCCCCCGCGCCGGCAGCGACCGCGATCAGACCGTCGACGCCAGCTTCGAGCGCCTTTTCCGCATGACGCACGTTCGTCACGTCGTGAAAGACCAGCCCGCCATAGCCCTGAACCACCTGGACAAGATCCGCGATGGCGCCGAGCGAGGTGATGACCAATGGCACATGGTGCCGAACGATCAGTTCCAGATCGGCGTCGAGCCTCGGATTGCTCTTATGGACGATGAGGTTGACGCCGAAGGGCGCCGCTCCCGGCATGGGAGCCAGCCGCTCCTCGATTTCATCCAGCCATTCACCGAAACCTTGACTGGTGCGCTGGTTGAGCGCCGGGAAAGTACCAAGCAGTCCCGCCTCGCAGCAACTGACGACAAGGTCCGGTCCCGACACAAGGAACATCGGCGCAACGATGGCTGGAATGGCCAGCCGCTTTTCGAGGCTTGCCGGAAGCGTCAAAACACGTCGTCTTCCAGCGCCATCAGCGACTTCTTGCCCGCCTTGATCGCCAGGAAGCTGGCGGTCGCCTGAGGCAGGATACGCTCGAAGAAGAACGTCGCCGTCTTGATCTTGGCATCGTAGAAGCGCTTGTCCTCGCTGCCGAAGAAGAGCTGCAAGCCTGCGATCTTGGTCGCCTTGGCAAAGCAATAGCCCATGGCCACCAGGCCCATCAGACGCAGATAGTCCGCCGACGCCGCGCCCGCCTCTTCGGGATCCTTGAGCGCCCGCTGCGCGACCGTGGCCGTCGAAAGCTGCAGCGCCCCGAACGCCTTGGCGAGCGCCTCGATCATCGGCTTCATCGGTCCGTCGACGTTGTTTTCCTCGATGAAAGCCGACACCGGATGGAAGAAGCTGCGCAGATAGCGGCCCATATGGGCGCCGAGCTTGCGGCCGACGAGATCGAGCGCCTGAACGCCGTTCGTCCCCTCATAGATCATGGTGATCCGGGCATCGCGGGCATATTGCTCGACGCCGCTTTCGCGGATGTAGCCGTGGCCACCATAGCATTGGACCGCAAGGTTCGCGCTGTCGAACGCAAGGTCGGTGAAGAGCGCTTTGACGACGGGGGTCATGAGCGCAATGAAGTCACTCGCACGCTGGCGCACTTCGGGTTCGGGAGAATGTTTTTCCGCGTCCAGGGCGCGCGAGACCCAGGCCGAGAGCGCCCGGCATCCCTCATTATAAGCCCGCATCGTCATCAACATGCGGCGAACATCGGGGTGAACGATGATCGGATCGGCTGCCTGATCGGGATATTTGGGTCCCGAGAGCGCCCGACCCTGAATACGATCTTTCGCATACCAGGCCGCCGCCTGATACGCCGCCTCGCCCACACCTAGGCCCTGGATGCCGACGGAGACACGCTCCGTGTTCATCATCGTGAACATGGCGGCCATGCCCTTGCCAGGCTCACCGACGATCCAGCCGATCGAATCATCGAAGTTCATCTGGCACGTCGCCGACGCCTTGAGACCCATCTTGTGCTCGATCGCGGCGCAGGCGACGCCGTTCGATTGACCGGGAGTACCGTCCTCCCTGGGCAGATATTTGGGGACGAGAAACAAGCTGATGCCCTTCACGCCCTTGGGGGCGTCGGGCAGGCGGGCGAGCACGAGATGGATGATATTCTCGGTCAGGTCATGCTCACCGGCGGAGATGAAGATCTTGGAGCCGGTGACCTTGTAGCTGCCATCGCCCTGCGGGACCGCGCGGCTGCGCAGGAGCCCGAGATCGGTACCGCAATGAGGCTCGGTCAGGCACATCGTGCCGGACCACTGGCCGCTCACCATCTTGGGCAGGTAGGCCTGCTTGAGCGCGTCACTGCCATGGCCCTCGATCGCAGTGGTGGCACCATGGGTGAGGCCCGGGTAGAGGCCGAAGGAGAGGTTGGACGAGCAGATCATCTCCTCGACCAGCTTGTTGACCGCTTCCGGCAGCCCCTGCCCACCCCATTCCGGATCGGATGCGAGCGCGGTCCAGCCACCTTCGGCGAACTGCTTATAGGCTTCGGGGAACCCCGCCGGCGTCCGCACGACGCCGTTTTCCAGATGACACCCCTCCTCGTCGCCCGACCGGTTGATCGGCAACAGGACGTCGCGACAGAAGCGCGCCGCCTCCTCGAGGATCGCATCGGTGAGATCCGGTGTGAACTCCGACAGCGCGGGAATATCCCCGAAGCCGTCATCGGCATGGAGTTCGTTGAGCACGAAGCGCATGTCGCGCAACGGGGCGTCATAGACTTGCATATTTATATCTCCTGACCGGTCGGCCATCCGGCCGCCGGCCGCCAATCAGTTACGCAGCGGCTTGCCGGTGACGAGCATCTGCTCGACGCGCGCCTGGGTCCGCGGGTCGCGCACCAGTTGCATGAAGGCCTTGCGCTCGAGCGCCAGCAGATCCTCTTCGGTCACGATGTCGATGAGATCCTTCTCGCCGCCCGTCAGGACGTCGGCGAGCGCGCCGG
This sequence comes from Sphingobium sp. L-44, assembly GCF_056859495.1. Lineage (NCBI taxonomy): Bacteria > Pseudomonadati > Pseudomonadota > Alphaproteobacteria > Sphingomonadales > Sphingobiaceae > Sphingobium > Sphingobium sp. L-44. Next base: position 32,094 of record NZ_JBSXOQ010000031.1, read on the forward strand.
ATACGACACCATCGTAAGATGTGGCGAGGCCACGGGCCTGGAAGCCTTCGACAGCCATCGAAAGAGCGGACTTGCCTCCCGCGCCAGGCAAGCGGAATTCCGGAGCCACAGGCGGTTTGTAACCGTCGGCCAGTTCCAGTGCCTTCGCCTTGGCGTCCGCCAGCAGACGGTCCCGGTTCATCGTAATGCCGTCCGAGGGACGCAGGAAGCCATGCTCCTTCGCCTCGGCGGCCGACTTTGCCACAGTGGCTGTCGATACCGTCTCGAAGACCTTGGCTACGGCCGGCATCGGCCCCTTGGGCATGCCGGGACTGGAGCGCCAGCGATCGATCATTTCACCGCATCCGCCCCAGCCAGGGATCAGACCCACGCCGCACTCGACCAGACCCACATAGCTTTCGGCATGGGCCTGCACGGCATCACTGTTGAGCAGGATCTCGCAACCGCCGCCCAATGCCATGCCGGCCGGAGCGCTCACGACCGGGAACAGCGCATATTTGAGCGCCTTGTAGGCCTGCTGCCCGCCCGCGACGAGCTTTTCGATCTCGCCCCATGCCGCGATGTTCAGTGCGAACAGAGCAAGACCGAGATTGGCGCCGGCGGAGAAATTGCTGCCCTCATTATAGACGACGAGCGCCTTGAACTTGTCCTGCACGACCGGGATCGCCTGACCGATCAGCTTCATCACATCGCCGTCGAGCGCGTTCATCTTGCCGGTGAACTCAAGGCAGGCAACGCCGTCGCCGACATCCCAGAGTGCCGCCGAACCATTTTTGAGGATCGGCTGGCTATGGAGCTTGATGTCTTCCAGCAGCAGCACGCCCTCGGGCCGCACGACATCATGATAGTCGCCGGCGGCATCGAGATATTGCCGACGGCCGTCCTGCACCCGGTAGAAAGGCCGATCTCCGGCTACCTTGAAGATCGCGGGAACATCCCGCCCCTCGGCGGCCAGCCGTTCGGCGAGCTTGCCCGGCCCGAGGCGATCGATCAGTTCGAACGGCCCGAACTTCCAGTTGTAGCCGAGCTTCATCGCGTCATCGATGCCGACGATGTTGTCCGCAGCTTCACCGACCAGACTCGCGGCATAGGAAAGAACCTTGCCGAGAATTTCCCAGGCATAGGCGCCGACCTTGCCGGGCGCAGCAACCAATGCTGCCAGGTCCTTCTCGGCCCGGCCCGGCAAGGAAGCCGGCTTCACCGATACGCGATATTCGCCGGTCGCGAGATCGAGCGCTTTCTTGGTCTTCGTCGCCTTGTCGAACGCGTAGAAACCGCCCTTGCCCTTCCGCCCGGTAAAGCCTTCCGCGATCATCCTGTCGACGAGCGGCATCGGCCTCACCGTGTCGAAATAGGCGTCACCTGCCGGCAGCGTCGAGGACAGGCTCTTCGTGAGCAGCGGCATGAGGTCGACGCCAACGAGATCGACAAGGCCGAAAATGCCGGTCTTGGGCACGCCCATCGGCTTTCCGCCGATCTGGTCGGCTTCCTCCACCGTCAGCCCCTGGTCCATCGCGGCATTGATCGCGACGGCCAGCCAGTAGGTACCGATGCGATTGGCGATGAAGCCCGGCGTGTCCCGCGCCGGCACGATGCGCTTGCCGAGCTTTCGATCGACGAAATCCGAGACGCGCCTCGCCACAGCCGTATCAGTGTCGGGGCCGGTCACGATTTCGATGAGCCGCATGTAGCGCGGCGGATTGAAGAAATGGGTGATCAGGAAGTCCTGTTTGAACTGATCGTCCCGCCCCTCGACCAGATGGCCAAGCGGAATCGTCGAGGTATTGGACGATACCGCCGTGCCCGGACGCTTGAGCTGCTCGAGCTTGGCGTAGAGCGCCTGCTTGATGTCGAGCCGTTCGACGATCGCCTCGACGATCCAGTCGCATTCGGCCACCCGCTCGAGATGGTCGTCGATATTGCCCGTTTCAACGAGCTTCGCCGCAGCCTTCGACATGAAGGGCGCCGGATCGGTCTTCAGCATCTTCGCGACCGCACCCTTCGCCACGGCGTCACGATCGCCGCCCTCCTTGGGCACGATATCGAGCAGCAGCACCGGCACGCCGGCATTGGCGACCTGCGCTGCGATGCCGGCGCCCATGACGCCTGCGCCGATCACGCAGACCTTTTTGATGGTTTCCGGCGGGGCGCCGACTGGCTTGATGGCCTGCTCGCTCATTCCGCCGCCTCCAGCACGGTGGCGATGCCCTGACCGCCGCCGATGCACTGGGTGGCAAGCGCATAGCTGCCGCCTTCGCGCTTCAGCAGAGCCGCGGCCTTGCCCACGATCCGCGCACCGGTCGCCCCCAGAGGGTGGCCTATCGCGATGGCGCCGCCGTCCAGATTGACCTTCGACTGGTCAAGCCCCAGGTCGCTGATGCAGGCCAGTGACTGGCTCGCAAAGGCTTCGTTGAGCTCGACAACGTCAAGCTGGTCCACACTGAGCCCCGCCCGCTGCAGCGCCTTGCGCGAGGCCTCGACCGGTCCGATGCCCATGATCTCCGGCTGGCAGCCAGAGACAGCAACCGACTTGATGCGGGCAAGGATCGGCAGTCCATGCGCGCGCGCATAATCCTCGCTCGTGACCAGGATTGCGCTTGCGCCATCGGTCAGCGGCGAGGACGTTCCCGCCGTTACCGTGCCGTCCTGGCTGAAGGCCGGCTTCAGCCCGGCGAGGGTTTCCGTCGTCGTGCCGGCACGCGGCGTGCCATCCTTGTCGACCACGCCCGCCTTGGTCGTGATCGGCACGATCTCGGCCTCGAGCTTGCCGGCCGCGATAGCCGCGGCCGCCTTGTCCTGACTGGCGACCGCAAAGGCTTCCTGCTGGGCACGGGTGATCTGATATTTGGTCGCGATATTCTCCGCCGTGTCGCCCATGCCCATATAGGCGGCGCTCTTCTTCGCGAGCTCGAGGTTCGGCAGCGGATTGAACCCCATCATCGGCACGCGGCTCATCGACTCCACGCCCGCGCAGATGAAGGCCTCGCCGGCGCCAAGCTGAATCTGGCCCGCAGCGATGTGGACCGAGCTCATCGACGATCCGCAGAAGCGATTAACGGTCATGCCGCCGACAGAGAGCGGCAGGTCGGCGAGAAGACCGATAAGGCGCGCGATGTTGAAGCCCTGCTCGCCTTCAGGAAAAGCGCAGCCCAGCACGATATCCTCGATATCTTCGGCCTTCACGCCGGTCTGCTGAATCAGTCCGCGAATGACCTGAGCGGCCAGATCGTCAGGGCGGACGCGCGCCAGCGCGCCCTTGCCTGCCAGGTGAAAGGGGGACCGGGCATAGCCCGCAACAACCACATTACGCATCGATGATAGCCTCTCCAGGGAATCGGACATCTGATTACCTAATGGTGCGTGAAATGACGTTTACGTCAACTAAAATCTTTGGCACTCTTCTCACGCCGTCGAGGGAATCGTCATGCACCGGTTCCCGGGAGGCTTGATATCGGAGGTCTTGGCCGAGGAACGTACGGATGCTCGCCAGTGAAAAACCGCGCACTCTCATCCCGGCGATGATGCTCGCGCCCGTCTTATCGACGGCTGCGCCTCTCCCCAAGCGCCACTGCACCTGTTTTCGAAGGCGCACACATGCGATTTTCTGAGCATCCCCTCCGGCGTCAGATCGTCGGCGAAATGCATCTGCGCCGTTTTCCTGCACTCGAATTGCCCGCCATGGCATTTCAGACGGTTCGCCTGGTCGATGAGAATGACCGGGAGAAGGAATGGCTGATCCTGCAGCAGCGATGTGCCTCTGGACTCGATCGCAACCTGCGCCACCTGGAAACGGAGTGGTCCGCCAACGGGCGGCTGGCCTGGGAAAGGCACAGTGAAGCGGTCACCACGACGCTAACGTCAACCTCGGTCAGCGCGGACGCGCAGTTCTGGTCTGCTCCCGACGTCGGCCCCTTCAGTGATACCTTGCAGTGGATGGAAACGCTGCCGGGCCTGGTCATCCGCGCAACCCACATCGTCGTTGTGGCGAACGATAGCTACGCCGAGCCGGTTGTCGATCGGGCCGACTTCCATCCGGGCCATCTCGTCTCCTGCATCATCGGGGATAGCGTCCGGATCTGGAGCGACTTTCGCATTCACGCCGGCGGCTACGGGCGCCTGGTCGTTGCCGCGAACGGGGCGGCTGACGGCGAAGTGTCGCGTTCCATCCAGCGCATTCAGGAACTGGGCAATTATCGCAATCTTTCCTTGCTTGAAGGCACGCACAGATCAATAGCTTGACGGCGTCACACACGAACACGCCCGAACCCTGACGACGGGGCCAGCAGCGCCTGCCCCCTCCAATTCGCACACAACCTAATAGGCATTTTGATGACGCATTGAGCTATTGACTTACCTATACGTCATTGAGATGGTTATGGGACGCTGATTTGCCGCATATTGGCTCCAGACGTGAAACAGACGGTCGCCTGAAGGCGCGCGGAGAGGAACAATGTCGATCATTCTGACACTACTGGCTTCGAGCACTGCATTGCCCGCCGACACCGTTGTCGGTCGCTGGCAAACCGAGAGCCGTCATGGCGTCGTGGAAATCACCCGCTGCGGGCAATCGATCTGCGGTGCCTTGATCAGTTCCGACGGGATCAAAGCCAACCCCGAACTACGTGACGAAAAGAACAAGACCGCTGCGTTGCGCGGTCGTCCGCTTCGTGGATTGCAGATTCTGCAGGGTTTTACGTGGAAGTCGGGCAGTTGGTCGGGTGGTTCCATCTACAACGCTGAGGATGGCGGTACATACAGCGCGACGGTCACGTTAGCCGATCGGGATCATTTGCGCCTCAAGGGCTGCATCGTCTGGCCCCTGTGCAAGACGCAGACATGGACGCGCCTCCGATAAGCACGAGGAATTTGACAATCACGAAAGGGGAGATGGGCGTGGCAGGCAAAAATTGGAAAGTTGGGATCGCAACATCGGCCGTGGCGGCTGGATTGCTCGCGCCGCAAGCCGCGAGCGCGCAGGCCTTTTACCTTCAGGAACAATCGTCCAGAGGTGCCGGACGAGCCTTTTCGGGCGAGGTCGCCGACCAGGGCGTACAGTCCCTCTGGTGGAATCCGGCTGCGATCGCAGGCATGGAAGGAGTCGATGCCCACCAGGCCGTAAGCGTAATCCTTCCCAAAGGGTCGGTTGACAATGTCAACACGCTCATTGTCCGTCCCGGGCAGTCGGCTGCGGCTGTAGGCGGGAGCCAACGCTCTCGTGATCCGATCAATAATGGCGTACTACCCTCCGGCGCGATAGCCGTCGGCCTGACATCACGGCTCGCTTTGGGGCTGACCGTCGCCTCCCCTTATAGCTTCACAACCAATTATGATGCCGACAGCTGGGCACGGTATAGCGCCGACAAGACCAAGCTGCGAACATACGACATCCAGCCATCGATCGCCTACCTCGTTACGCCAAATCTCAGCATCGGCGCCGCGCTTAATATCGAATATGCCGACGCATCATTGTCCAACTATCTGCCGAACCTATCGCCTCTTCTCGCCGACGGCCACCAGGAGCTGAAAGGCAATGGTTGGGATCTTGGCTGGTCGGCCGGGCTGCAATATCGCGCCGGCCCCATGCAACTGGGCGCCAGCTACAAGTCGAGCGTGAAGCATAATCTCGACGGTTCGGTGACGACGACCGGTCTTCTTGGTCCGCTCGCCGGGCAAAACAGCGTAGTGAATGCAAACGCCACGTTCGAGACCCCCTGGCAGGCGATCTTCGGAGCGCGCGTGGCGGTGTCGCCCAAGGTCACCCTCAACGGTCAGGTGACCCGCATGGGTTGGTCGAAATTCGACGCTATCCGGCTCGGCGCGCCGCTCAACGTTTCAATCCCGGAAAATTACCGGGACACTTGGAGCTTCGCAGGCGGCATCGATTACGCGGTCACACCAGCCTGGACCGTTCGTGCCGGCGTTCAACACGCCCAGACCCCGACGCGCAACGGCAATCGGGACGCTCGAGTGCCTGACAGCAACCGTTGGAATTTCGCTGCCGGCACAAGCTATGCCGTGTCTTCCCGGTTCACGCTCGATGCGGGCGCAGCGTATATTACGTTCAAGGATACGACTATTGATCGCACGACAGCGGCCTATGCCGGCACGGCCGTGCAGACGCCGATCCTGATGGACGGCAAGCTCGAGGACGCGCACGCCGTCGTGCTGTCACTCGGCGGACGTTTCCACTTCTGATGCTGGAGATCGCCATGCCCCAGCCCGCCATCAGCGCCTTCCCGTCGATACCGGAACCGGCAATTCCGCCACGGCTCCTGACCGACCTCCTCGACAATGCGTTGAACCTTTATCCCGAACGCGTCGCCATCGACTTTCTCGGGCGAACCTGGACTTATGCGCAGGTGGGGCAACTCGTTCGCCGTGCAGCACGTGGATTGCAGGATCAGGGGCTGCGCAAGGGCGATCGGTTCGGCCTGTGCCTGCCGAACTGCCCCTATTTCGCGATATTGTACTTCGCGGCGCTGCGCGTGGGTGCGATCGTGGTCAACTTCAACCCGCTCTACACGGAGCGCGAACTGGAGCATCAGATCCGGGACTCGGGAACGCGCATGATGGCGGTACCGGACGTCCGGATAATCCACGAGAAAGTGCAAGCCGTCGCGCCACGTGCCGGGCTGGACAAGATCGTGTTGTGCGGCATGAGGGATATGCTGCCCTGGCTGCAAGGCCTGGGCTTTGCGCTATTCAAGCGAAAAGACCACGCGCGGATACTCGACGAAGGCCTTCATGTCCGGCTCAAGGCGCTTCTCGCCCATGATGCCGAACCTGACGCGGTAGAACGTCACCCTGATGATGTCGCGGTCCTTCAATATACCGGAGGCACAACCGGCGTGCCCAAGGGCGCAATGCTGACCCACGCCAACCTCACGGCGAACAGCGCCCAGATGGTGGTGCATGTGGGAGGACTTCGCCCGCAGCAGGAGAGAACTCTCGGCGTCCTGCCCATGTTTCACGTCTTCGCACTCACGACGGTGCTCAACTTCTCAGTCGAAATCGGCGCCGAAATCGTCCTGCTGCCACGGTTTGAGATGAAGCAGGTTCTCAACACGATGAAGCGCAAGCCGCCGACACAGTTCTTCGGCGTGCCTACGATCTATGTTGCCCTGAACGCGCTTCCGGACGACGAGATACCCGATCTCTCGGCCGTGCGCGCCTGTATATCCGGCGGCGCACCGCTCCCGCTCGAGGTACGCGAGGAGTTCGAGGCACGCACGCGTGCCAGGGTCGTGGAAGGATATGGGCTCTCCGAAACCGCCCCGATCATCGCCTGCAACCCGTTGTTTGGGACGGTGAAGGACAATAGCTGCGGCCCAAGTTTCCCCGGCACCATCATCGAGATCCGAGATCCGGAGAATCCCTCGCGGGTTCTTCCCCAGGGAGAACGCGGAGAAGTGTGCGCCCGCGGCCCTCAGGTGATGAAGGGCTATTGGCAGCGCCCTGCAGAAACCAGTGCTGTCTTCGTCGATGGCGCGCTACGAACCGGCGATATCGGCTATTTTGATGAGGATGGCTATCTCTTCCTCGTCGACCGCATCAAGGACATCATCTTCTGTGGCGGATATAATGTATATCCCCGGATCATCGAGGATGCGGCCTACCAGCACCCGGCGGTAAAGGAGGCGATCGCAATCGCGATTCCTGACGCCTACAGAGGTCAATCTCCCAAGTTGTTCATCGCGCTGCACGAGGGATCGAACCTGACCGTCGATGAACTCAAGGTCTTTTTGCAGGATCGCCTCAGCAAGATCGAGATGCCCAAGGCCTTCGCATTCCGGGACAGCCTGCCCAAGACGTTGATCGGCAAACTTTCGAAGAAGGATTTGATCGAGGAGGAGAACAAAAAGCTCGCCTGAGCCTCTATCCCCTGTCAAGCTACGAGGCTTATGCGCTTGAGTGGTAGGGTAGCCGTGATTGGAGGACAGGGAGTGGATGGCATGGGGAACTCGCTCCACCTCGCCGAGGACGATGAAACGCTTAAGGACGCGGATCGCGACAACCCCACGCACAAGGGGAGAACCCGCGCAAAGGATGCGGATTTACAAGTGTACGGCATCCAGGATGTCGCTCAGGAACTCGGACTGACACTTCGCACGCTACGCTTCTACGAAAAGGAGGGGCTTATCGCCCCTCAACGGGTAGGCAGTACCCGGGCATATTCCAGGCGTGAGATCGGACGCATACAGCTGATTTTGCGCGGCAAACGCCTTGGCTTCTCCATCAAGGAAATCAAGGAGTTTCTCGATCTCTACGATGCCGATCCCGAGCATAAGGAGCAAATGGAGCGATTGATTGCCCGCATCCGGGAAAGGTTGGTCGACTTGAAGACGCAGCGCTCTGCGCTCGACCTGACAATCGACGAGCTTACAACCATCGAAGTGGAAGCGATGGCAAAGTTGCAGCGATAATTTGGTCATCCCATTCTCTAACCGAGCGGTAACGCTTGATCGCGGCGCCCCCGATCCAATCAAGCCGTCAAGCGACGAGCGCCGCGCCGATCGCTAAGGCCGCCCCAGAACCGCGCCATGATCATCCAGGCGATGCCCGACGCGGTCATCGCCCCGCCGACCTGCCATGGCTCGAGGCCGAGCACGCGCGCGATGGGGCCCGCGAGCGCCACGAACGACATCATCGCCATCGAGCAGACGAAGGTCTCGAACATCAGTGGCTTCATGCTGAAAGCGCCTGATGCTTCCTCCCCCACTTGTTCGTCGCCTGTCGCTGTCGCAGCTTCGGTCATGCTGCTTCGTCCCGTGATGCGACCGGCGAACGGCCACCATTCCAGAGCAGCGCCGTCGAGACGGCATAGACAACGAGCCAGCCGAGGTTGAACGCGGCGCCGTCAAGCCAGGTGTGCGCCGGCTCGGGCAGGATGCGCGCGATCAGCATGCCGATCGCGACCAGCGAGACGGGATTGGCCAGCGCTGCGAACCAGCGTGGCCAGGCGGTGCGGCCCAGCGCGATGACGATCCCGAGGAGCAGCAGCGCCAGGCCCAGCGTCACGATCGGCATCAACCAGGCGATGAGCAGGACATGGTAGAAGTGCTGGCCGAGATCGAGCAGCGCGCCATGGGCCGCGGCCGGCGTTTCGAGGATCGTCTTGTAGGCCATGCCGACATAGTAGAAGCCCGCATGGCCGAGCGGAGACCAGGCGATGCCGGCGACCAGCAGGACGAAGGTCAGCCAGCGCCACCAGCCCATCGCCGGACGCAGCCCTTCGAGCAGATGCCAGCAGGAGGGCATAGCGTGGAAAGTACGCTAAACGATGGAGTGGATGGCTCCCGCTCACCGGCTGAGGCAGACTGCCTCGGCTGAAGAGCGAGGAGACGGACGATGAGTGAGATTGTCACGATTGGGCTGGATATCGCGAAGTCGG
>NZ_JBSXOQ010000032.1:0-59879 GCF_056859495.1 Sphingobium sp. L-44
TGCCAAGGGCTGAAATAGTGGCTCCCCGAGTAGGATTCGAACCTACGGCCATTCGATTAACAGTCGAATGCTCTACCGCTGAGCTATCGGGGAGCAGCCCCGCTTGCGCCGGGCAGGCCGCGCATATGCAGCGGCTTGTCCTAAATGGCAAGCGTGAAATTGCAGAAAATTACGCGATGAATTGTTCGGCCGCGATCCGGTCGTCCAGTGTATGTTCGGGGTCGAACAACAAAGTCAGCGGCGTGGCGCGGTCGATCTTGACCTCCACCTGGGCGACGTCGCGAACTTCGCGCTGGTCGGCGACGGCACTGACCGGGCGCTTGACCGGATCGAGCACGGTAAAGCGAATCGCGGTATTTTCCGGCAGGATGGCGCCACGCCAGCGGCGCGGCCGGAACGGGCTGATCGGGGTCAGGGCAACCAGGGCGGAGCCCAGCGGCAGGATCGGGCCATGGGCGGACAGATTATAGGCGGTGGACCCGGCGGGGGTGGCCACCAGCACCCCGTCACATACCAACTCCGGCAGGACGGGGCGATCATTGACCTGCACTTCCAGCTTGGCGGTCTGGCGGGTTTCGCGGAGCAGCGAGACTTCGTTGATCGCCGGAATGGAGAAACGCTCACCATCAACCGTGTCGACCACCATGCGCAACGGGTTGACCTTGAAGCTCTTGGCCTTCTCCAGCCGCTGTTCCAGCCGTTCCAGACGCCATTCGTTCATCAGGAAGCCGACCGTGCCGAGGTTCATGCCGAAGACCGGCAATATGCGGCGGGATTCCAGCATGGCGTGCAGCGTCTGCAGCATGAAGCCGTCGCCGCCCAGCGCAATGACCGTGTCCGCCTGTTCCAGCGGCACGAAATCATAGGCGGCGCGCAACCGCTCTTCCGCTGCCCGTGCAGCCTGGGTCGGGGACGCGACGAGGGCGCGCCGGGGTTCGCTGTTCATCCGCCGGTGACGCTCATATGTCGCTGGACCGCCGCAGTCGGAGCGCCGGCGCCGATCCGGAAATCATGGGCGGCAGGCTTGCGCCGCAGTGCGCGATCGACCAGCGGCTCGACCGCGGCGAGACCGCCGCTGCGCAGCGCGGCCTTGAAATCGACATGGTCGTCATGGCCCAGGCACATGTAGATCTTGCCCTCGCAGGTCATGCGCATGCGATTGCAGTCGGCGCAGAAATTGCGGGTGAGCGGGGTGATGAGGCCAAGGCGGATGCCCAGCCCCTCGACATCATGATAGCGCGCCGGACCACCCGTGCGCGCCGCGATCGGGGTGAGGGCATGATGGGCGTCGATCGCCTGCGCGACATACGACAGCGGCAGATAATGGTCGGTGCGATCCTCGCCGGTTTCGCCCAGCGGCATGGTCTCGATCAGGGTCAGGTCGAAGCCCTGGCTGTCGCACCAGCGCAGCATCGGCAGGATCTCGTCGGCATTGATATCCTTGAGCGCGACCATGTTGATCTTGACCGCAAGGCCCGCCGCGCGCGCGGCATCCAGTCCGCGCAGCACGGCCGTCAGGTCGCCGCCACGGGTGATATGGGCGAAGCGATCGGCCTGCAGGCTGTCGAGGCTGACATTGATGCGGCGGACGCCGGCGTCGTGCAGCACCTCTGCATGATCGGCCAGGCGCGTGCCGTTGGTGGTCAGCGTCAGTTCCTGAAGGCCGGCATCCAGATGGCGACCGATTCGACGGATCAGGTCGATGATGTCGCGGCCCACCAGCGGTTCGCCGCCAGTCAGACGGATGCGGCGCACGCCGCGCGCAATGAAGAGATCGGCGAGCAGCGCGATTTCCTCCAGCGTCAGAACCTGATTTTTCGGCAGGAACTGCATTCGCTCCGCCATGCAGTAGCGGCAGCGCAGGTCGCATCGATCCGTAACGGAAATCCGCAGATAATCGATCCGGCGGCCAAGGCCGTCGGTCATGGAAGTTGCGGCAGGATCGACCATGGCCATGTCCCTAGCTAGGCCATGGGCATGGCGGGCGCAAGCTGGCCGGTTGCGGGGCGGTGAAGAGGTCGGTAACCGGTTGCTGTTACAAGAGCGGCATGCGCCTTGTCAGGGAGTCGATAAAAGAGTGAGCGGGCAGGCCGCCCCGGACGGGCAGCGCAGCATCTTCATCCTGTCGCCCGGCGACCGCGACCCCCTGTGCCGTGCCGCGCAGGAGGTGGGCTGGCGTGCGATCGGCGCGCGGCGTGCCACGGATGCGCCGCAACGTTTTCTGCGCAGCGATGCCCAGATCGCGCTGGTCGACATGCGCGGTGGGACGGCGGCCAAGCTGATCGCGCCTTTGGTGCCGGCGGTGGATGCGGGTGGCTGCGCGCTGGTGGTGCTGGTCGATGCGGCGGCGGTCGCGTCGCTGCCGCAATTGTTCGATGCCGGCGCGACCCATTTTCTGGTGGCGCCGGTGACGCAACCCCTGTTGCAGGCGACGCTGGCATCGGCGCAGCGACTGGTCGAGCGGCTGGGCGGTGGCGCGATGCAGAGCCAGCGGGCGCAGCGCATCCGCCGGGGCGACGCGCTCTATTGGGAGATGGACCGCGACGGCGCAGGACTGCGGCTGAGCGAGAGTCTGGCCCGGAATCTGGGCATAGAGGCGTGGCAGCCGACGCCATCGACCTTGATCCACCGGCTGGCGCGCAATGAACGCAAGGCGGTGCTGAACGCGCTGGAGGGGATGATGCAGTCGGGGCGTCCGGCGGCATTCGCCCATGCGGTGCCGGGGCGGCCGGGCAATCGGCTGGTGCATCATCTGCGCTTCGTCGACGGCACGGTGGCGGCCGATGTGGAGTGGCTGTCCGACGCGCAGGACCAGGATGTGGCGAGCCGCGACAATCTGACCGGGCTGCGTTCGCGCCAGGCGGCGCTGGACTGGCTGGATCGCCGGTCGGGGCTGCCGACGACGGTGGTGCTGTTGTCGATCAGCCAGTTCGATCGCATGAATGCGGCCTATGGCCAGGTGGTGGGCGACGCGCTGCTGGGGCGCATTGCGCGACGGATCGAACAGATTGTCGACAGCGTGGCGGGCCATGCGATGGTCGCGCGGATCGCCGGGACGGAGTTTCTGGTCGGCCTGACCGGCGAGCCGGCGGCGGCGGAGCGGGCGACCTATCTGGCGCGGCAGCTGATCGAGGCGATCAGCCGGCCGTTCAGTGCGGGCGACCATCTGATCCGTTTGATTGCGCGATGCGGTATCGCGCAGGCGCGGGCGGAGGATGATGCGACCCAGTTGCTGCGGCGGGCCGGGGCTGCACTGGCCGATGCGCGACAGGGCGGGGGTGAAGGCATTCGCATCTTTTCCGCCGAGAAGCGCAGCCGCCAGCTCGACGCCGACCAACTGGAAACCGACCTGCGGCTGGCGCTGCACCGGGGCGAGATCGGCATCGTGTTCCAGCCGCAATATCCGGTCTATGACCATCGCATCAGCGGGGTCGAGGCGTTGGCGCGGTGGAACCACCCGATCTATGGTCCGCTGGGGGCCGGCATATTGTTCGGCACGGCGGAACGGTCCGACTATATGCTGCCGCTGTCGGCGCATATTCAGGCCGAGGCATTGCGGCAGGCGGCGGCCTGGCCGAGCGCGCTGTCCAATCTGCGCCTGTCGATCAACGTCACCGCGGCGGATATTTCGCAGCCGGGGTTCATGGCTGATTTCCTGGGCCAGGTGGATCGCAGTGGTTTTCCCCGGTCGCGGCTGACGGTGGAGATTACCGAAAGCGGGCTGATCCATGATGTCGACGCGGCGGCGGCGCTGCTGACGGCATTGCGGTCCGAAGGGCTGGCGGTGGCGATCGACGATTTCGGCACCGGCTATTCGAGCCTGGCCTATTTGAAGGGCCTGCCGCTCGACTATCTGAAGATCGACTCCAGCCTAGCCCAGGATATCGCCGGGTCGGCGCGCGACCGGATCATCGTGCGCGGGGTGATCCATATGGCGAAGTCGCTGGGCCTCAACGTCATCGCCGAAGGGGTGGAGACGGAGCAGCAGCTCGACCTGCTGGCACGGGAAGGCTGTGATTATTATCAGGGCTTCCTGCGCTCGGCCGGCGTCTCCACGCCCGAACTCATATCCCTGGTGCTACAGGGTTAGGCCGACCTTCCCGATGAGGGCCGAGCCGGCGTGGCGCGCGTCGCGGTCGGCGATGTCGGTGTCGCTGTAGCGCAACTCCGCCGACCAGCGGCCGCGATACCAGACGATGGCAGCGCCATAATCCCAATAATCGCCGCCCGGCCGCAGCCGTTGCGATGCGATCGGATCGCGATCCGACCCGGAACTATGGCCGACCCGTGCCGAGGCGGTGAGCGGCGTGCCCGGAATGGCGAAGGAGGCGGCGGAGGACAGATAGAGATTGTCGCCGCCGATCGCCGACTGGCGCGGCGCAAATTGGGCGCCGATGTCGATGCTGGCGGGACCGATCAGGAAGCCGGCGCCGGCGCCCAATTCGCCATAGCCCTGATGATCGGCGCCGGGAAAGAGATGGTAGCGCGCGTCGAGCGACAGCCGCCACCCGCCCAGTTGATGGACATAGGAAGGGCCAAGATCGATCACGGCGTTGGCGCCGCCATGGCGATCGCTGCTCCAGAGGCTGGTCGCGGCGCCATCGAGCGACAGGCCCTGCGCGACCGGCACGGACAGGCTGCCGCGCAGCACCGGATCGCCATCGCTCCAGCTCAGACCGCGGCGGCGCTCGTCGCTGGCGACCTCGACCGTGGCGCTGGGGCCGCTGGCATATTGGGCGGCGGCCGGTACGGCATGGAGGGCGAGGCCAAGCCCGCCCAGCCATGCCAGGCCGATGGTCCGATCAGTTCGATGCAAGATTGCGCACCGAGTCCAGTTCGGCCAGCAGCGGCGCGCGATCGGCTTCTGCCACGGCGATCAGGTGGGCTTCGATCTTGTCCTGATACTGGGCCATGTTGCGTTCGCCCGACTGACGGCCGGTGGTGCAGGCGCCAGCCTCGCTACCCGAAAAGCGCTTGTCGCTCGACACGGTGCGGGCGAGCGCCGGGCCATGGTCCAGCTTGCGGTCGACGACGATCGTCGCGGTCCACTGGCAGCGCTGATTGTCCATGCGGTTGGGCGTCCTGGCGCCGATGGTCTTTGTGCGGATGTCGGCACGGGCGGTGTAGGTGGCGCCGACCTGGTTGCCATGATGCTCGACCGACACATTGTGGGTCGCGGCGGCGGCAAGCGCCATAAGGATCAAACTCATTTCATTCTCCTGCTGTGACGCCGCGCTTTGTTGCCCGGTCGTCACGAAGGCATGTAGGTTTCTACTGTTGCTGCTTCTTTTCCGGTTGATGATGAATGGCGACATGAGGGTCGGATGGGGAGGCAGCCGACGCGACAGTTGAAAGTACATAGTGTCGATGCCGTGCGCATTTGGGCGTTTTTTCCCGAGAAGGCGACAGCCACGCGCCGACGAAGCGACAGTGGCGCGCCTGTAACGCAGCTGTGACGCGACAGTGAAGCGACAATGAGGCGACAGCAAAGCGACGATCATGGGCGATGATCTGGTGTGTTGCGGGGGTGGCGGGACCGGGTCGGTAATGCGGGCAAGGCGATGGGCGTGTGCTGTTTCATCCGACAGGATAGAGCAGGGAAAATCCAAATAGGAAAGATGTGGTCGATGGCCTGGCTGGCCGGGCGGGAGGGAAGCTGCTAGGCGCGCTCATTCCAAATTCGAGGCGGGAAACCATTGATGATTCAACCGGGTGTGACGTTCAAAGACAATCTCCAGCTGCTGCCGCCGATTGACGGCATTGCCCGCATCGACCTGAAAGACGCGAGCGGCAAGGTGGTCGCCAGCATCGAGAACCAGCCGGGCAAGCAGGGCTCGCTGGCGGTCTATCATTATCTGCAGAAGGTGTTTGGCACGCTCGACGCGGCCGCTGCCGAACATGGGCTGGCGGTGTTTGCCGAACATACGGCGGACGCTCGCAACCGGCCGGGCGCGCACCCCAATGTCGATCGGCTGATCGCGATCGTGGAAGGTGGCGACGCGCTGGCGATCGGGGTGGTCGCGGGCTGAACAAGGCGGGTAAATCATTTCCTTGATGCGCCATTTCTTTTGCCGCTGTCGGGGCATGGCGCAGGGCCTGCCAAGTCGGGCGGGTGAAATCGGATGAGGACAGACTGATCCGAAAGACCCTCACCCTCCCACGCCTGCGGCGCGGGGCCCTCCCTCTCCCGTGAACGGGAGAGGGTAATTGGCAATGGCCGGGAGGGGTGGATTGCGGACAGTCCGCCAATGCAGCAAAATGTAAAGAAGCCGCCACTGCCGGATAAGGATTTAGCGTGCTTCCTACATTCAATCAGGGCCGAGCCGCAGTTAGACGAGCAACAATCTTTGCTACTATCATTTTTGCGTTGTCGACAGTCATGCTGTTGCTGGGACTATGCTCACGATTTGGCCCCGTGGTTGCCCGTGCGGTGATCCATCCGATAGCAGTGACAATGGGCCTTCAAGACGGCGACGAAGGCCTAATAGTGCTTGCTATAATCGCTGCGGTCAGTGCGTCCCTAACGCTCATTGGCTGGGCGGCGGTTCGCATTTTCACGGAACGGTGATTATTGTCTGCGTCTAACGAAACGACCAGCACCGATTTCCGGCAAAAAATGGTCGCTTCTTGCTGGGCAGCTTTTCCACCCAGGAGCGGACCGACCGCTATCGGGTGTGCCTGGCGCCGATCGGCGCGATGAGTGTCTATCAGGGGCGGTTTCCTGCCATTCCCCTCCCGTTTACGGGAGGGGCGCGAGACTTAGGCGCGAAGCGCATTAGTCGCAGCGGGGTGGGCTCTCGCAACGTCCAACCCACCCCCTAACCCCCTCCCGTTTACGGGAGGGGGAACATGTCTGTTTTTGATCGTTTTCAGGCCATCCTCCCTTGCAAGGGGAGTTCAAGGGAGACCCGTGTTTCCCTTGAACTGGCCCAAGGCCAGACGGAGGGGTATCTCCCTCTCGATAGGGCGACACCCCTCCACCACTTCGTGGTCCCCCTCGCAGGGGAGGAATTTACAGCCGCTGCTGGTCGTTTTCTCCCCGCAGGGTGGGGGCAGGATGCGGCTTACCCTGCCGCCTTGGCCAGCCCTTTCGACAATTGCAGCGCGCCGTTGAGGCGGGCGGCGGGATCGGGCCAGGCGCGGGTGACAACCACCTTGCTGTCCGGGCGCAGGCGGGCGACGCCGTCGAGGCGCTGGACATAGGCGACCAGGCCTGCGGGGTTGGGGAAGCGATCCTCGAAGAAGCTGACCAGCGCACCCTTTGGCCCGACATCGATCTTGGCAATATTGGCCTTGAGGCAATTCTGCTTGATCTCGATGATCTTGAGCAGGTTCTGGGTCGGGGCAGGCAGCTTGCCGAAGCGGTCGATCAGTTCGGCGGCGAAGGCCTCCAGACCCTGGCGGTCCTCCAGTTCGTTGATGCGGCGATAGAGACCCATGCGCAGGTCGAGATCCGGCACGAATTCTTCTGGGATCATGATCGGCGCGTCGACGCTGATCTGGGGCGAGAAGCTGTCGCGGCGCGCTTCGAGGCCGGCGCCGCCGGCCTTGGCGTCCATGATCGCGTCCTCCAGCATCGACTGGTACAGCTCGAAGCCGACTTCCTTGATATGGCCCGACTGTTCGTCGCCGACGAGGTTGCCGGCGCCGCGAATGTCGAGATCATGGCTGGCGAGCTGGAAGCCGGCGCCCAGCGTGTCGAGATCGGACAGAACCTTGAGCCGCTTTTCCGCGGTCTCGGTGATGATGCGGTTGGCGGGCGTGGTGAAATAGGCATAGGCGCGCGTCTTCGACCGGCCGACGCGACCGCGCAGCTGGTAGAGCTGGGCGAGGCCGAAGCGGTCGGCGCGGTGGATGATGAGGGTGTTGGCGCTGGGGATGTCGAGGCCGGATTCGACGATGGTGGTGGAGAGCAGGACATCATAGCGCTTGTCGTAGAAGGCGGACATGCGCTCCTCGACATCGGTGGCGCTCATCTGGCCATGGGCGACGATCGGCTTCACCTCGGGCACTTCGGTGCGCAGATACTCCTCGACCTCGGTCAGGTCGGAGATGCGCGGCACGACGAAGAAGCTCTGGCCGCCACGATAATGTTCGCGCAGCAGCGCCTCGCGGATGACGACGCCGTCCCAGGGCATGATGTAGGTGCGCACCGCCAGGCGATCGACCGGCGGGGTCTGGATGACCGACAGTTCGCGCAGGCCCGACATCGCCATCTGGAGCGTGCGCGGGATGGGCGTGGCGGTGAGGGTCAGGACATGGACGTCGGTCTTCAGGGACTTCAAGCGTTCCTTGTGGGTGACGCCGAAACGCTGTTCCTCGTCGACGATGACGAGGCCGAGGCGCTTGAACTCCAGCCCCTTGGCCAGCAGGGCGTGGGTGCCCACGACAATGTCGATCGTGCCGTCGGCCAGGCCCGCCTTGGTGGCCTTTGCCTCCTTGTCGGGGACGAGGCGGGAGAGGCGGGCGATTTCCAGCGGGAAGCCGCGGAAGCGCTCGACGAAATTCATGTGATGCTGGCGCGCGAGCAGGGTGGTGGGGCAGATCACCACCACCTGCATCCCGGCCATGGCAGCGACGAAGGCGGCGCGCAGGGCGACCTCGGTCTTGCCGAAGCCGACATCGCCGCAGACGAGCCGGTCCATCGGGCGGCCGGCGCCGAGATCCTCGATGACATCGCCGATCGCGCGGTCCTGATCGTCGGTTTCCTGATAGGGGAAGCGGTCGACGAAGGCGGGATAGCCGGCGGCGTCGGGCTCGGCGATCTCGGCCGGACGCAGGGCGCGTTCGGCGGCGGTCTTGAGCAGTTCGCCCGCAATCTCGCGGATCCGCTCCTTCATCCGCGCCTTGCGCCGCTGCCAGGCTTCGCCGCCCAGCTTGTCGAGGCTCACGCCCTCGCTGTCGGAGCCGTAGCGCGAGAGGACTTCGAGATTTTCGACCGGCACATAGAGCTTGTCGCCGCCGGCATAGGAGAGGGCGACGCAGTCATGCGCGGTCTTGCTGACCGGGATCTGCGTCAGCCCCTCATAGCGGCCGATGCCATGGTCCATATGGACGACGAGGTCGCCGGGCGAGAGGGTGGCGAGTTCGGCGAGGAAGGCGTCGGCGCTCTTCTTGCGCTTGGCGCGACGGACCAGGCGATCGCCCAGCATATCCTGTTCGGTGAGGACGGCGACGTCGGGCGCGGTGAAGCCATGGTCGAGGCCGAGCACGGTGAGGACGGCGCTGCCGCCGGCCGCGGTGCCGAGTGCTTCCTGCCAGCTGTCGGCGGCAGCGAGGCGGGCGACGCCATGATCGGCGAGCAGGCCCGACAGACGCTCGCGCGCGCCGGCCGAATAGCTGGCGATCACCACCTTCTTCTTCGTGCGGCGCAGGGCGTCGATATGCTTTCCGACCGCCTCATAGACATTGACGTTCTGCGCGCGTTCGGGCGCGAAATCGCGCGGGCCGTCGACGGCGAAGTCGAGGACGGTGGCGCTTTCGGGCTCGTGGAAGGGGGTGGTGGCATGCATCGGCCAGCTGGCGGCGGCGGCGTCCCACTCGATGGCGTCGAGATAGAGGGCGTGCGGCGCGAGCGGGCGATAGGCGCCGGGATCGGCCGATTTTGCGGCGATGCGGTTGGCATGATAGTCGCGGATCGCCTCGAACCGGGCGTCGGCTGCGCCGACCACGCCATGGTCGCGGACGATGATCGCGTTTTCGCCCAGATGCTCGGTCAGCGGAACCAGCTTTTCCTCGAACAAAGGCAGCCAATGTTCCATGCCGGCGAGGCGCCGGCCCTCGCTCACCGCCTGATAGAGCGGGTCGCCGGTCGCGGTCGCGCCGAAGGTCTCGCGATAGCGGCCACGGAAGCGCTTGATCGTGTCTTCGTCCAGCAGCGCCTCGGACGCCGGGAGCAAGGTGAAGCCGTCGACGCTGCCGGTGGTGCGCTGGTCGGTCGGGTCGAAGCGGCGGACCGTCTCGATCTCGTCGCCGAAGAAGTCGAGCCGCAGCGGCTGGTCCTCGCCGCCGGGGAACAGGTCGACGATGCCGCCGCGAATGGCGAACTCGCCGCGATCATGCACCGTGTCGGTGCGGACATAGCCGTTGGATTGCAGCATGTCGGCGAGGCGCGTGATCGCGATCCGCTCCTTGGGGGCGAGGCGGGCGACCAGCTGGCGGACGCGGAACGGGGTGAGGGTGCGCTGGGTCAGGGCGTTGAGGGTGGTGAGGACCAGCTGCGGTCCCTTTGGTTTTGCCTGCAGCGCATGGAGGCCGGCGAGGCGCGCCGACGCGGTGCGCAGCGAGGGGCTGGCCCGGTCATAGGGCAGACAGTCCCAGGCGGGGATTTCGATGAGCTCGATCTCTGGCGCGAAATAATGGGCGGTGTCGGCGACCGCGCGCATCAACTGTTCGTCGGAGGCGACGAAGACGGCGCGGGTGGTTGCCGCGCGGGCGATGTCCGCCAGCAGCCAGGGCTGGAAGCCGGCCGGCACGCCGGACAGAGTGAGCGGCGCCTTCGCCTTCAGGATTTTCTGGAGATCGGTCATTGTCGTCTCTGTTCCCCTCCCGCAAGCGGGAGGGGCTAGGGGTGGGCAAATGCAACAGAGGTGGCGCAGGCCCACCCCTAACCCCCTCCCGCTTGCGGGAGGGGGAACTTGTCAGTTCTCGATCTTGACGAAATCGAGCTTGAGGAACTGGTCCATCATCGGGCCCTTCCATTCGTCCGGCACGGGGATGGTGCCGAGCGCCCAGCCGATGATGTCGGCATCCTGTTCGTCCATGAAACGCTCGAACCAGGCGATCTGCTCCTCGTTCCAGCTCGCATGATAGCGTTCGAAGAATCCGCCGACCGTATAATCCGCCTCGCGCGTGCCCCGGTGCCAGGCGCGGAATTTCAGGCGACGCATCAGCGGGTTGTCGTTCACAATTTGTTCCTTTAACGGACGTGCCGAAACAGCCGATCGGATATTTGAATGACCGTCCCGGCTGCGTTAGAGAAGCCTCAGATAGCCATGCGACCCGATATTCTCAATCCGCTCTTTGCCGAAATCTCCGCGCTCAAGGGCATTGGCCCGGCGCTGGCCCGTCCGCTCGAACGGCTGGGGCTGGCGCGGGCGGTCGATGTCGCCTTTCACCTGCCGGTCAATTATGTCGACCGGAAGCTGATCGACGAACTGGACATGGCGGACGCCGGCAAGGTGATCGGCATCATGCTGACACCGGTCGATTATCGCGCCAGCGGCAATGCGCGCGCGCCGTTCCGGGTGCAGGCGGTGGACGCCCATGGCAACGCCGTCTCCCTTGTCTATTTCGGTCGCAACAGCGCCTGGCCGCGCAAGCTGCTGCCGCTCAACGAACCGAAATTCGTGTCGGGCAAGCTGGAAGCCTATGGCGACAATCTGCAGATGGTCCATCCCGACTATGTGCTGCCGCCCGAGGAAGCCGACACGGTGCCGGCGCGCGAGAGCGTCTATGGCCTGTCGGAAGGGCTGACCAACAACCGGATGCGCGACCTGGTGGGGCAGGCGCTGGCGCGTGCGCCCGAACTGCCAGAATGGATCGAGCCGAGCCTGCTGGCGAGCAAGGGCTGGCCGGCCTGGCGCGCGGCGCTGGAGCGCTTCCACGCCGACCCGACCGACGCGCAGGCGCGCGAGCGGCTGGCCTATGACGAGATTTTCGCCGGGCAACTGGCGCTGATGCTGGTGCGGCAATCGTCGCGGCGGCGGCGCGGCGTGCCGATCAGCGGCGACGGGCGGCTGCGCGCGATGCTGAAGCTGCCTTTCGCCCCGACCGGTGCCCAGCGCCGCGCGATCGGCGAGATCGAGGGCGACATGGCGCAGGCGACGCCGATGCTGCGGCTGCTGCAGGGCGATGTCGGATCGGGCAAGACGCTGGTGGCGCTGATGGCGCTGCTGAATGCGGTCGAGGCCGGGATGCAGGGGGCGATGCTGGCGCCGACCGAAATATTGGCGCGGCAACATTATGAGACGCTGCGCAAGATGGCGTCGGGTCTGCCGATCGAGATCGCGATCCTGACGGGCCGTGAAAAGGGCAAGGTGCGCGAGGCGACGCTGATGGGGCTGGCCGATGGCAGCATCCACATCCTGGTCGGCACGCATGCGATTTTCCAGGAGAAGGTGCAGTATAAGGCGCTGGGGCTGGCCGTGATCGACGAGCAGCATCGGTTTGGCGTGGCGCAGCGGATGATGCTGGCGAGCAAGGCCGAGCGATCCCCGCATCTGCTGGTGATGACGGCCACGCCGATCCCGCGCACGCTGACCCTGACCTATTATGGCGAGATGGACGTGTCGCGGCTGGACGAGATGCCGCCGGGCCGCCAGCCGATCCAGACGCTGGTGATGTCGGCCAACCGGCTGGACGAGGTGGTCGAGGGGCTGGCCCGCCATGTCGAGGGTGGCGGGCAGGCCTATTGGGTGTGCCCGCTGGTCGAGGAGAGCGAGACAAGTGACCAGGCGGCGGCCGAGATGCGCGCCGAGACGCTGCGCCAGCGCTTCGGCGACCGGGTGGGGCTGGTCCATGGCAAGATGAAGGGGCCGGACAAGGATGCGGCGATGGAGGCCTTCGCCGCCAATCGCACCCAGATATTGGTCGCGACCACGGTGATCGAGGTCGGCGTCGACGTGCCCAATTCCAGCCTGATCGTGATCGAGGGGGCGGAGCGCTTTGGCCTGGCCCAGTTGCACCAGTTGCGCGGCCGCGTGGGGCGCGGCGACAAGCCGTCGGTCTGCCTGTTGCTGCGCGGCAATGCGCTGGGCGAGACGTCGCGGGCGCGGCTGGCGCTGATGCGCGAGACCAATGACGGTTTCCGCATCGCCGAGGAGGATCTGAAGCTGCGCGGCGCGGGCGAGGTGCTGGGCACGCGCCAGTCGGGCGAGGCGGAACTGAAGATCGCGACGCCCGAACATGTGTCGGCATTGGTGGACGCCGCGCGCGACGACGCCCATCTGCTGATCGACCGCGACGGCGGGCTGGACAGCGAACGCGGGCAGGCGGCGCGCACCTGCCTCTATCTGTTCGAGAAGGATGCGGCGGTGGGGTTGCTGCGCGGGGGGTGAGCGGCGCGGCCGTTCCCTTGACAGTATTGCTCGCATAGGACACCCCGTGGCGATGACGCCAGAACCGATCCGAAAGATGAGCCGACGCGGCATTGTGGTCGAGATCGTGGCCTTTGTCGGCTTCGCGCTGTTGGCCAAATATGGGATGAGCCTGATCTTCTGGCGCTACGCTGGCCCCGTGTCGCTGCTGCTGACGCTAGCCTTGTTGACGCTGTATATGCGCGGTCGGGGCCTGCGCTGGTCGGCGATGGGGCTGATCCCGTTGCCCGGGTGGAAGGCCAAGCTGATGGTCCTGCCCAAGGCGGGGCTGACGCTACTAGCCTTTGCGCTGGTTGTCGCGCTGGTGACGATCGTCGGGCCGGCGATTGGACTGGCGTTCCTGGCGAAGGAATCCGCTGGCGTAGCCGATCGCTGGGGCGCGGTGGCGGGGAGCCTGCCGCATTTTCTGTTGTGGATCGGTATCGTGTGGAGCGCGGCGGCCTTTGGTGAGGAGATGTTTTTTCGCGGCTATCTGATCACTCGGTTGCAGGCGCTGTTTCCAGCCGGCCGCGTGGGCGCCATGCTGGCTGTCCTTCTGTCCGCACTGATCTTTGGCTATGGCCATTTCTATTATCAGGGATGGCGAGGGGCATTCGTGACGGGCGGGATCGGGCTGGCGTTCGGGACGATGTTCCTGCTGTTCAGGCGCAATCTGTGGCCGTTGATCCTGTTGCACGGCGTCATCGACACGCTGACCTTCACCGCCATATTCATGCGATGGAAGTAGCGAGCGACCAGGGCTTCATCCTGTAGGGCGTAGCGACAATCTCTGCTGCATCTGCGAAACAAAATGCAGGGCGGTCGCGTTGCCTTTGGCATGACCGACATCAGCCTGACCCATATCACACCGATGGCCGCGCTTTCGATCGCGCTGTCGGTGGTCGTCGCCTTCGTCGTCCATTGGGCGCTTTACTGGATCGCGCTGCGGCTGGTGAAGCGCGCGCGGATCGAGCCTTTGTTGTTGCCGGCCATCTTCCAGCCGACGCGCTGGCTGGTGGTGCTGCTCGCGCTGGGGGCTGGGCTCAAGTCGATCGAGATGGGGCCGCGGATCGAGGATATCTGGTCGATCGGGGCGCGGATGATATTCGCGCTGCTGGTCGGCTGGCTGATCTTTCGCGCAATGCGGGCGGGCAAGGCGATGCTGGAGGCGCGCGCCGATATCAGCGTCGAGGATAATCTGAAGGCGCGGCGGCAGCGCACCAAGATCAGCATCCTCTATCGCATCTGCCAGTGCATCGTCGGCTTCTTCGTGATCGCGATGATGTTGATCGCCATTCCGGGCGTGCGGACGATCGGCGTGTCGCTGATGGCGTCGGCGGGCCTCGCCGCGCTGGCCGTGGGCGCGGCGGCGCAACCGGCGCTCAAAAATCTGATCGCGGGCATCCAGATGGCCTTTTCAGAGCCGATCCGGCTGGACGATGTCGTCATCATCGAAGGGGAATGGGGGCGGATAGAGGAGATCAGGCTGACCTATGTGATCGTGCGCATCTGGGACGACAGGCGCATGGTGGTGCCGGTATCCTATTTCCTGGAAAAGCCGTTTCAGAACTGGACCACGAAGACGTCGGACCTGCTGGGCACCGTCTTCCTCTATGTCGATCCGACCGCCGATATCGAGCGGATCCGCGCGCGTTTCGTCGAGGCGGTGAAAGCTAACGGCCGCTGGGACGGGCGGGTGGCGATCCTGCAGGTGACCGATCACCGCGCCGATGCGCTGGAACTGCGCGGGTTGCTGTCGGCGCGCAATGCCGGGATCGCCTTTGACCTGCGCTGCGAGGTGCGCGAGGCGATGCTGACCTTCCTGCGGACGGAGATGCCCGAGGCGCTGGTGCGCGGGCGTCAGACGCTGGAGAGGGATGAGGCCTTTACCAGGCGGTCCGGCGTGGCGGGATGAGCGCCATCATGGCGTCATAGCCCGCGGTCGGGATCGGCTCGACAAATTCGAGCCCGATGCGGCCTTCCTCGCTCCAGCGGACGAGGGCGCGACGATCCTTGAGCACCGGCAGCCAGATCAGCACCCGGCCGCTCAGCGTGAGCAACTCTTCCGTGCGGCACATCAGGCCGAGTGGCGAGATGTTGATGATCCGCACGCCATGGGTGCGGCCGTCCGCTGTGATATGGCTGACCATGTCGACCAGGTCGCGCGCCACCCGCCGCTGATCGACGGACGGGTCGCGCGACCGCATGACATGGCCGAGATTGGCGAAAACCGAGGGGGACATGGGTTTCAGCCTAGCGGGCGGAAAGTGGAGGCTTTCCTACCTGGTAGCG
Organism: Sphingobium sp. L-44; assembly: GCF_056859495.1. Classification (NCBI taxonomy): domain Bacteria; kingdom Pseudomonadati; phylum Pseudomonadota; class Alphaproteobacteria; order Sphingomonadales; family Sphingobiaceae; genus Sphingobium; species Sphingobium sp. L-44. Next base: position 15,369 of record NZ_JBSXOQ010000032.1, read on the forward strand.
TTAACTAGGCTGAAACCCTGTTTGTCCTCAGGCGGTGACGAGACCGTGCTTCTTGGCGCCGAAGCTGAGCTTGTCGCCGGCCTTGAGCGTGGCGGCCGGGTCGGTGACGACTTCGCCATTCACCTTGATCGCGCCCTCGGCCAGCTTGCGGCGGACTTCCTTGTTGGAGGTCGCAAAGCCAAGACCAGTGGTCGCCTGGATGACGGTCAGCCCCTCGGCGCCCAGCGCAACGGTCGGCAGATTGGCGTCCGACGCGCCTTCCTCGAAAGTCTTGCGCGCGGTTTCGGCGGCCAGAGCGGCGGCTTCGACGCCACGGCAAAGCGCTGTCGCCTCGTTCGCCAGGATCTTCTTGGCCTCGTTGATCTCCGCGCCCTGCAGCGCGGCGAGGCGGTTGACCTCGTCCATCGGCAGGTCGGTGAACAGGCGCAGCCGGTTGAACACGTCGGCATCGGCGGTGTTGCGCCAGAACTGCCAATAATCATAGTCGGACAACTGATCCTGGTTCAGCCAGACGGCGCCGCCCACGGTCTTGCCCATCTTGGTGCCGTCGGCATTGGTCAGCAGCGGCGTAGTGAGGCCGAACACCTGCGTGCCATCGACGCGGCGGGCCAGTTCGACGCCGTTGACGATATTGCCCCACTGGTCCGATCCGCCCATTTGCAGGCGGCAATCGCTGCGGCGCGACAGTTCCAGGAAGTCATAGGCCTGGAGGATCATGTAATTGAATTCGAGGAAGCTCAGCGACTGCTCACGGTCGAGGCGCAGCTTGACGCTATCGAAGCTCAGCATTCGGTTGACCGAGAAATGCTGGCCGATGTCGCGCAGGAAGGGGATATATTCGAGCTTGTCGAGCCAGTCGGCATTGTCGACCATGATCGCGTCGGTCGGGCCGTCGCCGAAGGTCAGGAAGCGTTCGAACACGCGCTTGATGCTGGCGACATTTTCCTGGATCAGGTCGACGGTCAGCAGCTTGCGCGCTTCATCCTTGAAGCTGGGATCGCCGATCTTGCCGGTGCCGCCGCCCATCAGGACGATCGGCTTGTGACCCGCCTTTTGCAGCTGGCGCAGCATCATGATCGACACGAGATGGCCGACATGGAGCGACGGCGCGGTCGGGTCGAAGCCGATATAGCCCGGCACCACCTGTTTGGCGGCCATGGCATCAAGCCCTTCCGCGTCGGTCAGCTGGTGGATGTAGCCGCGTGCTTCGAGCAGGCGGAGGAGATCGGACTGATAGTTGCTCATGACGCGCGCCTGTAGCATTGGGGCAGCAACTGGAAAAGAGGCGGAGTTTTCGATCATGTTGGCAATCGGTCTGATGTCCGGCACCTCGCGCGACGGGATCGACGCCGCGCTGATCGAGACGGACGGCGAGGGGCAGGCCGAGGCAATCATTTTCCACGCCCAGCCCTACAGCGATGATTTTCGCGAGCGTCTAGCCGCCGCCTGCGCGCGGGCGATGGCGATGGACGCGCCGGGCGAGGATCCGCTGATCCGCGCGGTGGAGATGGACCTTACCAATTTCCACATCGATGCGATTGCCGACATGCTGGGCCGCAGCGGCCATGTGGCGGAGGATATCGGGGTGATCGGCTTTCATGGCCATACCGTTGCCCACCGGCCTGAGCGGCGCTGGACCTGGCAGATTGGTGACGGCGCGGTGCTGGCCGGCGCGTTCGGCATTCCCGTGGTCGCCGATCTGCGCAGCGCCGATGTGCGCGCGGGTGGGCAGGGCGCGCCGTTGATGCCGGTCTATCATCGGGCATTGTCCGACGGGCTGGCAAAGCCGGTCGGCATTCTCAACCTGGGCGGGGTGGCTAACATCACCGCGATTGGATCGGACGGCAGCCTGGTCGCTTTCGACACCGGGATGGCGAGCGGCCTGATCGACAACTGGATGCAGGCGCATGGGGACGCGGCCTATGATGCGGGCGGCGCGACCGCTGCGCGGGGCCAGGTGGACGAGGCGCGGCTGGCGGCGATGATGGCCGATCCCTGGTTCGCGGCGCCACCGCCCAAGAGCATCGACCGCGAAGCCTTCACCATCGCGCCGGTCGAGGGATTGTCGCTGGCGGACGGGGCGGCGACGCTGACCGCCTTTTCCGCGCAGGCTGTGGCGCGCGGCGTCGACCATCTGCCCGAACGGCCGGCGCGCATCTATGTGGCGGGCGGCGGGCGTCATAATGCGACGCTGATGGCGATGCTGGCGGCGCGTACTGGCGCCGATGTCCGGTCGGTGGACGAACTGGGCTGGGATGGCGACGCGCTGGAGGCGCAGGGCTTTGCCTATATGGCGGTGCGGCACCTCAATGGCCTGCCGATCAGCTTTCCCGGCACCACCGGCGCGCCTGAGCCGATGACCGGCGGCGTGCTGTTCCAGCCCTGAGAAAGGGGGATGGGGCGGCTGGGCGCCGCCCCTGATCCTTATTGACGCAGGCGCTCGATCGCCTGGGCAAGGGCGACATAGAGCTTGCCCATGTCGGACGAGAGGATGGCGACGCCCAGCGCATTGCCGTCACGCGCCGACAGGATGATCCGCAGCATCGCCTCGAAATCGTGGATGTAGCGGTTCACATGCTCGCGGAAATCGGTGTCATTGTCATAATGGAGCGCGATTTCACGGGACTCGCCGGCGTCGAGTAGCTTGACCGCGCGACGGGTGAAGACGCCGCGATCGCCCTTGAGATAGGCCGACCAGTTGGTGTCGGTCACATCGTTGGACAGGATCTTGGCGACGTCGATCGCGGTGCTGTTGAGCGATTCGATCAGCAGCGCGGAGCGACGCGAGAAATGGTCGCGATCGCGTTCCTCGGCGGCACGGCCGGCTTCCTCGATCCGCTGTTCCAGCCCAGCGCTGGTATCGGCGATCGTCATCAACTGGCGGGTCAGCCGGTCCGAGGCATTGTGCGCGGCGCGCACGGCCTCTTCCGCGACATCGGCCAGCTTCTCGATCTGGGCCGAAACCTGATCGCCGACCGCCTGCTGCATTGCCTGTTCGCTGGCTTCGGCCAGGTTCTGCACCGCGTCGGGGATGGCGCGGCCGAGCGCCTGACGGGCGCGCTCTGCGGCCTGTTCGGCTGTGTCCTTGACGCGCAGCAGCGCGGTGATGAGCAGCGGGCCGGCACCTTCGGTGATGCGGGTCGTGTCCTCATGCGCGGCGTCGAGCGCAGTGCGCAGCTTCTCCACCAGTTCGCGGTTGGATTCGATGCCGCTCTGGGTGCTTTCCAGCCACTCGGAGAGGCGACGCCCCTGGCCGCGCAGCATCTCTTCGGCTTCCTGCGTGCGACCGACGAGCGCTTCCGAAATGGCTTCCAGCCGTTCCAGTTCCGGCGTCGCGGCGCCCAGCATGGCGCGGCTGGTTTCCAGCCGGGCGTCGAAGCGGGCCAGCGCACCGGGATAGGTTTCGTCCAGTTCGCGGACGCTGGAGTCGAGCGCGACCATCAGCGTTTCGGCGTTGCCGATCAGCTTTTCGGCGGTGGTGCCGCCGTCATGCAACGCCGTGTCGATCCGGCGGGTTTCCTCGGTCAGGCGGGTCAGCGCGTCGGTCAGCTTCTGGCTGCGGGCGAGGGCATTATCCTCCAGCGCGGCAAAGCGCGCCTCGGCCTGATCGATCGTCTGGTTGAGCGTGCCGTGCAGCCCGGCCATCAGGCTGCGCTGCCCTTCGACCAGATCGTTGATCTGGTGCAGGCGGCTTTCGACCTCGCCAATATCGTCGGCAAGGCCGGCGACGGTATCGGTGCCGATCGCGGCGATACTGTCACGCGACCGGGTGATGAGGCTGTCGAGCGCGCCGGCCTGATCGCGCAGCCCGGCATCGGTGAGGGCCAGCGTTTCGCGGGCCTGGAGCAGGGTGGCGTCGAGCCGCTGGCGCAGATCATCCTCGATCGAGCCAAGATCCTGGCCCAGCGCGGCGAGCGCATTCTGGCTGGTGGCGGTGATGCTGGCCTGGGCACGGGCGACCAGCGCCTCCAGCGTGGCGCGCTGGGTCGAAAGCCCTTCCTGCGCGCGCTCCATCGTGTCGCGCACCTGATCCATCGAGGTTTCGAGGCGACCGCGCAGCGATGCCTCGACCAGATCGAGATCCTGGGTGAGGGCGCGAACGGCGCCATCGCTGGTTTCGCCGAGCGATACAGCGACACGATTGACCAGCGCCTCCAGTGCGGCGGATTGCGCATCGATATCCCGTTGGGTCAGGACCATGGCGGCGCGTGCGCTCTGCGCCGATGTCTCGATCCGCCCGGCGGCGATGTCGGCGAGGCCGTTCACCTCGTCGGTGGCGCTGCGGGTCGTTTCCTGCAACTGGCCTAGCTGGCTCGACAGGCTCTTGGTCGCGGACAGGGTGCGGGTGCGGGTGTCGTCGGACAGTTCGCCCAGCGCATGGAGGCGCGCTTCGAGCGTGTCGATCCGTTCGGCGAGCGCGTGACCATTGTCCATGATCTGCGCGGCCATGCGCACGGCCCGTTCTTCGAGCTGCGGCATGGCGGCGATCAGCGCGTCCATCCGCGCGACCAGAGCGGTGCCGGCACGCTCGGCGCTTTCGGCGCGATCGGCGGTGGTCTGGGCGCGGCCGGCGATCAGTTCGGCCGATGCCTCCATATTGCTGCTGGCGGCGGCGCCATAGCTGTCGAGCAGTTCGGCCTGGTCCTGCATCGTCTGGCGCGCGGATTCGAGCCGGTCGGCGATCCGGCCGAGGCGCAGTTCGAGCAGTTCGGCCTCGGTCCGCAGCGCATGGGCGGTGTCGAGATAGCGGCGCGATTCGGCGCGGCTGTTGCGCACGATCAGCAGGTAGGCGATGCCGAGCAGGCTGATCGGCACCAGCAGCGTGGCGACGAGTGCGGGCCAGGCGGCCGGGCCGGCACGCCACTGATCCGACACGATCGTTGCCCAGAGCGCGAAGCCGAGCCAGAGCGCGGCCAGCAGGCCGAGGCCGATCCGGGCGTTGCGCACCAGCTTTTCGCCTTCCCCCTGCGCGTCGTCAGGGGCATCATCAATGTCCAGTACGGCCTGCTTCAATAGCAGGATGTCATCCGCGGCCGGCGCGTTGCCGGTCGCGTTTCCCTCGTCTCGCCAGAATTCGACGATTGTGCTGCCCCCATTCATGGGTGTGATCCTATCATCTTTTCCGTCTGCGCAAATGCCTTGTTACCAAAACTTAACGCAATTTCGATAGCTTCCGTCCCGATGTCCTATGATCCTGGCGCTCTTAATGCGGCATTGGCCGCCGCCGTCGGCGAAGACGCGGTGCTGATCGCCGATCTGCGCGTGGCTTTCCTTGAAAGCGCGGAGCGCCATCTCGACCTGATGAGCCGGGCGCGCTGCGACGCCAATTGGGAATTGGCGGCCTGGCGTTTGAAAGGCCTGGCGGCGAGTTTCGGCCTGACCAGCCTGATGGCGCTGGCGGACGAGGCGGTCGAGGCCGCGCCGGGCGATCCGCGCGCCTTGCAGCGTTTGCGCAGCACGATCGCGCTGCTCCAGCAGGGCTGAAACCGGTGATTTGAAAGCGCCTGCTTGCGCTGCGTCGTTCGGCTTGCAAGAAGATCGTCGCAATCAAAACGGGTCGGTTTCCAGACAATATGACATTCGCGGCCATTCTCAGTGCCAGCCGGGCTTCAAGTGATTCGCCTGCAGCGCTTCGCGCCACCCTGCATTTCGCCGGCCAGACGCTGGTCGAATATCAGGCGCGACAGGCGGTCCGGGCCGGTGCGGACCGGATCATGATCCTGGTCAGCGTCATCACGCCGGCCATTTCGCAGGCGGTCGACCGGCTGAGCGCGGACGGCATTGCCGTCGCCCTGATCCGCGACATGGTGTCGATGGTGCGCGATGCGCCGCGCGACGCCGATGTGCTGCTGGTGGCCGATGGCGCCGTGGTGGCGCAGGGCCATTATGATGCGCTGGCGGGGCAGGCGGGCAATGCGCTGCTGGTTACCGACGACAGTCGCGCCAGTGCGCCGTTCGAGCGCATTGACGCGGGCCAGCGCTGGGCCGGGCTGGCGCGGATCAATCCGGCGCTGCTGTTCGGCACGCTGGACATGATCGGTGACTGGGATCTGGCGCTGACGCTGGTGCGATCGGCGGTGCAGGGCGGTGCGGTGCGAATCACCGTGCCGCAGGATGATTTGCTGGAAGGCCGAGTCGCGCTGGTCGACGGGCAGGAACAGGCGGACCTGGCCGCGCAGGCGGTGATGTCGACCGGGACGCGGTCGGGATCGTCCAGCCGCGGCGGGATCGAACATTATCTGTTCGGGCCGCTCGCCCGCCTGCTCGCCCCTGCATTGATGCGCAGCCAGGTGCCGGCGATGCAGGTGCGGATCGGTTCGATCGCGCTGGCCGGCATTGCGCTGATGCCGCTGGAACTGGGCTGGCCGGGCACCGGGATCAGCCTGTTGCTGCTGGCGCTGCTGCTGGCGGAACTGGCCGATCGGCTCGATGAAATGGCGCTGCGCCGGCCGCCGAGCGGCTGGATCGCCTTTCTGGCGCCGGGGCTGGCGCTGATCGGCGTGATGCTGTCGGGCAGCGGGATGGTGCCCAACTATCTGGCGTTGTTGCTGGGTATCATCACGGTTGCCGATCGCTGGCGCCGGACCGGGGCGGCGCGCGCCTGGATGATCTTCACGCCGGGCACCGCGTTGCTGGTACTGCTGGCAGCCTTGTTGACGGGGGCGGAGGCATTTGGTTTCGACGTTGCCATGCTGGCGGCGATCGGATCGATCGGGGCGATCATCCTGTCGCGTCGGGGCGGATGATTTTTGTCGCACCGAGAGCGTTGATTTTGCTGTCAGGGTTTAGTGCATTTTAACGACGTGGGGTTATGCTGCCTTGCATGAGCGCCCACACGTCCCTTGCCGGATCCATCATGGCGGACAGCTGGCCCATGGCACATGTCATGGCCGGCATGTCGGCCGTGCCCGTTGGCCATGCGATTGATCTCGCCTTTTTCTTTCCGGTCGAGGACCGGGCGCGCCATGATGCGCTGATCGCCGAGACCCGCCGTCATCTGGGCGGATGCCTGACTGCGATCGAAACCGCACTGCGGCTGAGCCTGGCGGGCGATCCTGCCATTGCCGCGGCGCTGGGGCGCTGGCCCGATGGGCTGTGCTGGCCGACCATCTGTGCGCAGCCGACGCTGCTGGGGCCGGCCTTGCTGGCGCATATGCAGATGCGCGCGGGGGTGAGCCTGTTGCTGCGGCAGATCGGGCGCCCCGATGGCGAGCCGCCGGAACAGCCCGAGGCCGAATCGATCCTGTCGTCGGACGATCCCGAAATTGGCGACGCGATCGTCGCGCTGGCGCTGGCCGAGGGGCAGTGGCAGGCGATGGGGGGCGAGGATCAGCCGATGCGGCCCGATCTGCCGGCCGAACATTTCGCCGAACTGGTATGGACTGCGGCGGCCTGTCTTGCGGCGGTGGTGCAGCGGACCGCGCTGGAGCCGGACAATCAATTGCTCGGCGCGTTCGAGCGGGCGGGCTGGGCGCTGCTCGCCAGCCATGACGAAAGCAATGGGCCGATCGCGGCGGCCGACCACCTGGTGCGCCGGCTGGGGCCGCAGGCCGATGCGCCCGACCTTCTGGGCGCGGCGCTGGGGCAGCGGCGTTTCCTGCTGTTTGCGGCGCTGGCCGGGCGACGGCTGCGCCTCGGCACCGCGCAGGTGACGGACATATTGATCATGGGACCGGTGATGCAGGTGGCGACCCTGTGCCGGGCGCTGGGCGGAACCGGGGCGGATTATCGCCATCTGCTGCTGGCGCTGCGGCCGGTGCGGCCGGGTCTGTCGGACGCGGTGATCGTGGCCGAGGCCGACCAATATCAATTGCTGAGCGACGTGAAGGCGGAAGCGGTGGTGGGCGCCCTGCGCGCGCCGGCCGCCTTCCGCGCGAAGCTGGATCATTTGCGGCGCGTCACCGGATGAACATGACGCTCCACCCCTCCATCGTCCGGGCAACGGCATCGGCGGACGGCACGCTTCTGAGTGCCGATGCGCCGCTGCTCGCCTTGCAGCGGGAGGCGGGGAGCGATCTGCTGGGGCCGCTCGCCATTCCGCAACTGGCCGCAGTGGTGCGGCTGGCGGCGCGGCTGGGTGTCACGGTGTCGCGGCCGGTGGTCGCGGCGGCGGAGCGGGGCGACATCGACATGTGGGTGCGGGCGCGCAGCGACGAAGGGCCGGACGGGCGGATCGTGTCGTTGGCGGTGGTCGACTGGAGCGAGCGACCGCCGCTGGCCAATGCCGGCGACCATAGCCGGCGCGAGGCCGATCTGGCGGCGCTGGCCGATGGCTGGACCTGGCAGATCGATACCCAGTTGCAGTTCCAGATGGCGATTGCCGGGACCGACCGGCAGGGCGCATTGCCGACGCAGCCGCCCCTGCCGGGCAGTCGTTTCTCCAGCTATTTCGAGCTGCAGAGCGATGGCGAGGGCGACATGGCGATCCTGCGCGGCTTCACCCAGCGCCGCGCCTTCCGCGATCAGGTCGCGACATTGGTGCATGATCCCGAACAGCATGTGCGGCTGGCGGGCTTCCCGCTGTTCGACCTGGCCGGCCATTTGGTCGGCTATCGCGGCAAGGCCTGTCCGATCGAGCGACCGCCGGCGCTGGCGCGGGCGGATACGACGCAATTGTCGCTCTATCCCGGCGAGTTCGGCAAGCGGCTCGACCGGTCTCTGCGCCAGCCGTTGGGACGGATCATTGCCAATGCGGACACGATCGGCGCGCAACTGGAAGGGCCGTTGCGGCCCGATTATGCCGATTATGCCAATGATATCGCGACCGCCGGTCGTCACCTGATGGCGCTGGTCGACGATCTGGCGGATCTGCAGGCGATCGACCGGCCCGATTTCGGCGTGATCATCGAGGATGTCGACCTGGCCGATCTGGGACGGCGGGCCGGCGGCTTGCTGACGGTCAAGGCGCTGGATCGGCACATCAAGATCCATTGTCCGGATGTCGACCAGATATTGATGGCGAGGGGCGAGTTCCGCCGCGTGCTGCAGATACTGGTCAATCTGGTCGGCAATGCGGTGCGCTATTCGCCCGAGGGATCGCACGTGCGCATCGTCGTCGAGCGCGAGCATCGGCAGGCACGGGTGCTGGTGATCGATCAGGGTGCGGGCGTGGCGCTGGAGGATCGGGAGAAGATTTTCGACAAGTTCGAGCGGCTGGGACGTGACGATCCGGGCGGTAGCGGGCTGGGCCTCTATATCTCGCGCAAGCTGGCGCGGGCGATGGGCGGCGACATCAGCGTCGGCGGCACGCCGGGCGAGGGTGCGCGCTTCATCCTGACGCTGCCGGTGCTCGACTGACGGGCGCGCGATCGCGCTTATATGAGATAAAGAGCGCTTGTTTGTCCGGCCGATGCCGCCCCGATAGGGTGGCGGCATGGACAGATCGCATTGCCTGGCCACCTATGGCACGCTGGCGCCCGGACGGGCCAATCATCATCAACTGGCGGAATTGCAGGGCAGTTGGCAGGCGGGGCATGTGACCGGCCATCTGGTCGCGCATGGCTGGGCCGCGTCGATGGGCTTTCCCGCCTTCATTCCCGACGAGGGCGGCGCGGAGGTGCCGGTCCAACTGTTCCGCTCGTCCGACCTGCCGGCGCATTGGGCGCGGCTCGATGCGTTCGAGGGGACGGATTATCGCCGTGTCGCGATCGATGTCGTTACCGATCAGGGGTGCGTGCCGGCCTGGATCTATGTCCATGCAGGGGTAGGCGGCTGAGCCCTAAACGAAAAACGGCGCCCGATGGGGCGCCGTTCCTCTTGTCTCTGTGACCGCGTCTTAGCGCTTGTCGACGGCGACATAGTCGCGCTGCGTCGGGCCGGTGTAGAGCTGACGCGGACGGCCGATCTTCTGCGCTGGGTCCGAAATCATTTCGTTCCACTGCGCGACCCAGCCGACGGTGCGGGCGAGGGCGAAGAGCACGGTGAACATTTCGGTCGGGAAGCCGATCGCCGAGAGGATCACGCCCGAATAGAAGTCGACATTCGGGTAGAGCTTCTTCTCGATGAAGTAGGGATCGTTGAGCGCGATCTGCTCCAGTTCCTTGGCGACGTCGAAGATCGGGTCGTTGACGCCCAGCTTCTCCAGCACGTCCTTCGCGGTCTTCTGCATCACGGTCGCGCGCGGATCGTAATTCTTGTAGACGCGATGGCCAAAGCCCATCAGGCGGAACGGATCGTCCTTGTTCTTGGCGCGGGCGATATATTCCGGGATGCGATCGACGGTGCCGATTTCGCGCAGCATGTTGAGCGCGGCTTCGTTGGCGCCGCCATGCGCCGGGCCCCAGAGGCAGGCGATGCCGGCCGCGATGCAGGCGAACGGGTTGGCGCCCGACGAACCGGCGAGACGGACGGTCGAGGTCGACGCGTTCTGCTCATGGTCGGCATGTAGGGTGAAGATCTTGTCCATCGCGTCGACGACGATCGGATCGATCTTATACTCTTCCGCCGGGACCGAGAAGGTCATGTTCAGGAAGTTGGCGGTGTAGCTGAGGTCGTTGCGCGGATAGACGAAGGGCTGGCCCACCGAATATTTGTACGCCATCGCAGCGATCGTCGGCATCTTGGCGATCAGGCGGTGGCTCGCAATGCGGCGCTGTTCCGGATCGTTGATGTCGGTCGAGTCATGATAGAAGGCCGACAGGGCGCCGACAACGCCGACCATGATCGCCATCGGGTGGGCGTCACGACGGAAGCCGCGGAAGAAGGCGGTCAGCTGTTCATGCACCATGGTGTGGCGCGTGATGGTGTTGGTGAACTCGGCCAGTTCTTTGGCCGACGGCAGTTCGCCGTTCAGCAGCAGATAGCAGACTTCCATGAAGCTGGACTGTTCGGCGAGCTGGCCGATCGGATAGCCACGGTGCAGCAGTACGCCGGCGTCGCCATCGATATAGGTCAGGCCCGACTCGCAGCTGGCGGTCGAGGTGAAGCCCGGATCGTAGGTGAACATGCCGGTGTTGGCGTAGAGCTTGCGAACGTCGATGACCTGGGGACCGACGGTGCCATCCATGATGGCATAGTCCTTGGCCTCTCCGCCAACGGTCAAACTGGCATTATTATCCGACATGTTTTTCTCCTTAACTGCCGTCAACCGGCCACCACGTGCCCCGCAGCGGTCAGTCGCTTCAAGCTTTCCTCTTTCCCCAGAAGGAAGAGGACATCAAAAATACCCGGCGAGACCGTGCGCCCGGTGAGCGCCGCACGAAGCGGTTGTGCCACCTTGCCCAGGCCAAGCCCCGCATCCTCTGCCACGCGGCGTATCACTTCATCGATCGCTTCAACCGTCCAGGACTGGACGGGCTGGAGAGCGTCGGCTGTCTTTTTCAGCAGCTCACGCGCGGGTTCATCTAGCAGAGCAGACGCCTTCTCGTCAAAATCGAGCGGGCAAGATTTGAATAGAAACTCCGCGCCTTCTGCAATTTCGTTAAGCGTCTTGGCCCGCGGCTTGAGGGAAACCATCGCCTGGGTCAAAATATCGCGCTGAGCGTCATTCAGTTGCGTATCAAGACGCGACTCAACGCGCGGGGCGACCAGGGCGGCCAGGCGCGCCTCGTCGGCCTCGCGCAGATAATGGCCGTTCAGATTTTCCAGCTTCTTGATGTCGAAGCGCGAGGGCGAGCGGCCGACGCCGTCGATGTCGAACAGTTCGATGGCGCGCTCGATCGAGATGATCTCCTCGTCGCCATGGCCCCAGCCGAGGCGCAGCAGATAGTTCAGCACCGCTTCGGGCAGCATCCCCATCTCGTCGCGATAGGCGTCGACCCCGAGCGCGCCGTGGCGCTTCGACAGCTTCGCGCCGTCCGACCCGTGGATCAGCGGGATATGGCCATAGACCGGCTCTTCCCAGCCCATCGCCTTGATGATGGCGAGCTGGCGGAAGGCGTTGTTGAGATGGTCGTCGCCGCGGATGACATGGGTGACGCCCATGTCATGATCGTCGACCACGACGGCCAGCATATAAGTGGGGGTGCCGTCCGACCGGAGCAGGATCATGTCGTCCAGCTCGGCATTCTGCACCACGACGCGGCCCTGGACCGCATCCTCGATTACCGTTTCACCGCTCCGAGGGGCCTTGATACGGATGACGAAGGGCGCGCCTTCGGGCGCTTCCTCCGGCGAACGGTCGCGCCAGCGGCCGTCATAGCGCATCGGCTGCTTGGCGGCGCGCTGCTGTTCACGCAGCTCGGCCAGCTCTTCCTGCGTCGCATAGCAGCGATAGGCATGACCATTGGCGAGCAGCTGGTTGGCGACCTCGGCATGGCGCGGGGTGCGCTCGAACTGGAATACGGCGGGCTCATCGCCGCCCAGGTTCAGCCATTCCAGGCCGTCGAAAATGGCTGCCACGGCTTCCTCGGTGGAGCGGGCGCGATCGGTATCCTCGATGCGGAGCAGGAACTTGCCGCCATGATGGCGCGCGAACAGCCAGTTGAACAGCGCGGTGCGGGCGCCGCCAATATGCAGGAAGCCCGTTGGCGACGGGGCGAAACGGGTCACCACCTGCTTGTTCAATCCCGTTGCACTTGCCGTCATATTCGCTGACATTCTTCCTGCCTGATCCATGGATGCGACGCCCCCTAGCATGGCTTTTGAGCCACGACAAACGTCCGTTGGGCGCAGGACGGTGCGTATTGCGCACAATGGATTTGCGCGGATCGAACAATGGCTGGAGGTGGAGCGCGAACAGCTCGCCTTGTGGGTGCCGGTGGCGCTGGGCGCGGGCATTGCCGGCTGGTTCGTGCTGCCGGGGCCGGCACACTGGCTGGCCTGCTGCTGCGGGGCGCTGGGGCTGGCCTGTCTGGCGCTGTTGCTGCCGGTGGGCGCGCGATTGCGGCATATGCTGGTGGCAGCGGGATTGCTCGGCTGCATCGGTTGCCTGCTGGTCTGGGGCAAGGCGACATGGCTGGGGCAACCGCCGCTGGCCCGTCCCATATTCGCACAGGTGACCGGCACGGTGACGGCGGTGGCCAAGCTGCCGGCGCAACAGATGGTGCGGGTGGGCTTGCGGCCGATCGCGGCGCCGGCGCTGCCTGCGGCGATCCGGGTGAATATCGTGGAGGCGGATGTGCCCGATGGGCTGGGCAAGGGGGCGGTGCTGCGCTTTCGCGTGCGGCTGATGCCGCCCGCGCCGCCAAGCGTGCCGGGGGCGTTCGATTTCGCGCGGCGCGCCTATTTCCAGGGGATCGGGGCGACCGGGCGGGCGCTGGCGCCGGTCGAAATGGTGGAGCAGGCGCGCGAGGGGGCGACGCTGCGGGCGCGGCTGTTCGATCATATCAGCGGACAGGTGGCAGGCGCACCGGCGGGGATTGCGGTGGCGCTGGCGACCGGCGACCAGGGCGCGATTGCCGAAGCGGATGCGGAGGCGATGCGGCGCAGTGGCCTTGCCCATCTTCTCTCGATCAGCGGCCTGCATGTGACGGCGCTGATCGGGGCGGTGATATTCCTGCTGTTGCGCTTGCTGGCGCTGATTCCGCGCGCGGCGCTGGACTGGCCGCTGATGCTGATCGCGGCGGCGGGGGGCGCGCTGGCGGGGATCGGCTATACGCTGCTGACGGGCGCGGAGGTGCCGACGGTGCGATCCTGCATCGCGGCCCTGCTGGTGCTGGGCGGGCTGGCGCTGGGGCGCGAGGCGATCACATTGCGGCTGGTCGCGACCGGGGCGCTGGTGGTGCTGGTCTTCTGGCCAGAGGCGCTGATCGGCCCGAGCTTCCAGATGAGCTTTGCCGCCGTGGTCGCGCTGGTGGCGTTGGGCGAGCATCGGCGGTTCAAGGCGTTCGCGATGGCGCGGGACGAGCCTTGGCTGCGCAAGGCCGGGCGGACGGTGGCGGCGATGCTGATGACCGGCCTTGCCATCGAACTGGTGCTGGCACCGATCGCCCTTTTCCATTTTCACAAGGCAGGTTTGCTGGGCGCGGTGGCCAATCTGGTCGCGATCCCGCTCACCACCTTCGTCATCATGCCGCTGGAGGCGCTGGCGCTGCTCTTCGACCTCGTCGGGCTGGGCGCGCCGTTCTGGTGGCTGACCGGCAAGGCGATCGCGCTGTTGCTGGCGGTGGCGCATGGCGTGGCGGCGAGCCCGATGGCGGTGATGCTGGCGCCGGCGGTGCCGGGCGGGCTGTTCGCGATCATTGTGGTGGGAGGCCTTTGGTGCCTGCTGTGGCGCAGTCGCTGGCGCTGGCTGGGGTTGGGGCCAATCGCAATCGGCCTGGCCGGCATCGCGCTGCTGGCGCCGCCCGATATCGTGGTGACGGGCGATGGGCGGCATGTCGCGGTGCGGACACCGACGGGGACGATGGCGCTGCTGCGCGAGGGGGCGGGAGACTATGTGCGCGACGTGCTGAGCGAGAGCGCGGGCTATGACGGGACGCTGGAGGCGATCGCGAAGATGAAGCAGGCGCGCTGCTCGACTGATCTATGTGCGGTGACGTTGCCACGGGACGGGCGCGACTGGCATTTGCTGGTGACGCGCAACGCGATGCTGGTCGACCGGCCGATATTGGAGCGGGATTGCGCGGCGGCCGATATCGTCATCAGCGACCGGGGCCTGCCCTGGTGGTGCCGGCCGTGCTGGATGAAGATCGACCGCCGGCTGCTGTCGCGCACCGGCGGCCTGTCGATTGGCCTTGAAAGCGGCAAAGTTCACACCGTCCATCGGCCCGGAGACGCGCATCCGTGGATCGTGCGCCGCCGGCCCCGAACAGCCGGTCAGTTGTAGCGGCGCAGCAGGCCGGCGAGCTTGCCCTGGATGCGGACCTGACGCGGATCGTAGATTTGCGGTTCATAGGCGGCATTGGCGGGATCGAGCCGAACCCGGCTGCCTTCGCGGCGGAAATATTTGAGCGTCGCTTCGGCGTCATCGATCAGGGCGACGACGATCTGGCCTTCGCGCGCGACATCGGTGCGCTGGATCAGCGCGAAGTCGCCGTCGAGAATGCCGGCCTCCATCATCGAGTCCCCCGACACTTCGAGCGCATAATGATCGCCCGAGCCGAGCAAGGCGGCGGGGACGGAGAGCATGGTGTGGCTTTCCATCGCCTCGATCGGGACGCCGGCGGCGATGCGGCCGTGCAGCGGGATTTCGATCACGTCATTGGCGGCGGTCGGCAACAGCACGGCGGGCGCCGATACCTTGGGCGTCGGAATGGCCGGCGCGGGCGCGCGGTGCATCGCGTCGGGCAGCTTGAGCACTTCGAGCGCGCGGGCGCGGTTGGGCAGGCGGCGGATGAAGCCGCGTTCCTCCAGCGCATTGATCAGCCGGTGGATGCCGGATTTGGAGCGCAGGTCGAGCGCGTCCTTCATCTCCTCGAACGAAGGGGACACGCCGCCTTCTTCCAGCCGGGTCTGAATGAAGCTCAGCAATTCCTGCTGCTTGGGCGTCAACATCGGCGGTCCTCCATGGAACGAATGAAGAACGCATAGGAAACGGAAAGGGGCAAGTCAAGCGCGTTAAGCCATGCGCCGCTTTTGCCGGTCAGGCGGCCAGATAGTCAGGCAGTGAGCGGGATGATGTCGACCATGTCGCCGGCAATGGCGGGGGCTGAACCGGCCGGGCGGCGGATCAGACAGTCGGCCAGCGCCATGGCGGCGGTGGCGGCGCTGTCCTGCGCGGTGACGGAAACAATACCGTCGGCGGCGCGATAGGCGCGCAGATAATCGTCGCGTTCCGCCGTCGCGCCGAGTGGGGCGGCAAGGCGGGCCTGCACGACCGGCGGCAGCGGCGCGCGTGATCCGGCGAGATGGCGGACCAGCGGGCAGAGGAAGAGGGTGCCGGTGACGAAGGCGGAGACCGGATTGCCCGGCAGGCCGATGAAGGTGGCGTTGCCGAGGCGCCCGGCCATCAGCGGTTTGCCCGGCCGCATCGCGATCTTGTAGAAATCGAGCGTGCCGCCAGCAGCCGCAAAGGCGGGGAGGACATAGTCATGGTCGCCGACCGAGGCGCCGCCGGTCGAGACGATGATGTCGGCCTGGGCCGCCTGTTCCAGCGCCTGCGTCATGGCGGCGAGATCGTCGGGCACGATGCCGAGGTCGATCACGTCGCAGGGCAGGGCGGCGAGCAGGGCAGCGAGCATCGGCGCGTTGGACGAGGGGAGATACCCAGGCGGCGTCGGCGCGCCGGGGGCAACCAGTTCATTGCCGGTCGAGAGCAGGGCGACACGCGGGCGGGTGCCGACGGGTAGGCTGCCATGGCCGCCAAGGACGGCAAGCGCGATCTGGCCCGGCGTGAGGCGGCTGCCGGCGTTGACCAGCAGCGTGCCGGCGCGGAAGTCGGAGCCGAGTGGCCGGACATGCCTGCCGGGCGACAGGGTGCCGTCATGCGCGGTCAGTTTGTCGCCGTTGCGCGTGGCATTTTCCTGGATCAGGATCGCATCGGCGCCGGCCGGCAAGGGCGCGCCGGTGAAGATGCGGCAGGCCTGGCCCGGTTGCAGGGCCGGGATATCGGAGTCGCCCGCGCTGCTGGTGGCGACCAGCTGCCACGGCCCGGCGCCTTCGGATGCGCGCACGGCATAGCCGTCCATCGCTGAGAGATCGGCCCAGGGCTGGTCGCGGAGTGCGCTGATGTCGGTGGCGAGCCAGCGGCCGGCACAAGCGGCGACGGACACAAGTTCGGCCGGCAACGGATCGGCAAGGGCAAGGAGCCGCGCCTGCGCGTCCGCGACCGGCATCAGGCTCATCAGCCGGCATGCTCCGGCGCGGTCCAGTCGCCCGACTTGCCGCCGCGCTTGGCGAGCAGGCGAACATCGCCGATTATCATGCCCTTATCGAGCGCCTTGGCCATGTCATAGACGGTGAGCAAGGCGGCAGTCGCGGCGGTCAGCGCCTCCATCTCCACCCCGGTCTGGCCGGCGGTGCGCGCGGTCGCGGTGACGGTGACGCCATCGTCGTGCAGGGCAAAGTCGATGGTGACGGCGCTCAGCGGGATCGGATGGCAGAGCGGGATCAGTTCGGCGGTGCGCTTGGCCGCCATGATGCCGGCGACACGGGCGACGGCCAGCACATCCCCCTTCTTGACGAGGCCGGCGGCGATCGCCTGCGCGGCGTCGGCCGCCATGGTGATGCGGCCGGCGGCCACCGCCTCGCGCGCGGTCACGGCCTTGGCCGAGACATCGACCATGCAGGCGGCGCCATCCTCGTCCAGATGGGTGAGGCCGGTCATGCGCCGGTCAGCAGGTTGCGGGTCGCCGCTTCGACATCGGCCTGGCGCATCAGGGTTTCGCCGACTAGGAAGCAGCGCACGCCATGATCGGCCATGGCGGTGAGGTCGGCATGCGAGCCAAGGCCGCTTTCGGCGACGAAGGTGCAGCCGTCGGGCGCCTTGCCCACCAGTTCATAGGTGCGGGCGAAATCGACGCTGAAATCGCGCAGGTCGCGGTTGTTGACGCCGATCAGGCGCGAGCGCAGCTTGAGTGCGCGTTCCAGTTCGGCCTCGTCATGCACCTCGATCAGGGCATCCATGCCAAGGCCGAGCGCGGCGTCCTCAATCTCCTGCATCTGGCTATCTTCCAGCGCGGCAACGATGATCAGGATCGCGTCGGCGCCGAGCGCACGGCTTTCGAGGATCTGCCAGGGGTCGACGATGAAATCCTTGCGCAGCACCGGCAACGCGCAGGCTGATCGGGCGGCCATCAGATAATCGTCATGGCCCTGGAAATAGGGCTCGTCGGTCAGCACCGAAAGGCAGGCGGCGCCACCGGCGGCATAGGCGACTGCATGGGCCGGCGGATCGAAATCGGCGCGGATCAGCCCCTTGGACGGGCTGGCCTTCTTCACCTCGGCAATGAGGCCGAAGCCCGAGCGGGCGGCATCGTCCAGCGCCCTGCGGAAACCGCGCGGCGGGGTCTGCTCGCTGGCACGGGCGTGGAGCGATGCGATCGTGGTCGCGGCCTTGCGGCGGGCGACGTCCTCGCGCTTGAAATCGCAGATTTCGATGAGCTTGTTGGTCATTGGTAGGCAATCCAGCAATTGAGGAGCGCGTTGGCAAGGCCGTTGTCGATCGCTTCGGCGGCCTGTTCGACGCCTTCCTGGAAATCATGGGCGGCGTCGGCCACCATCAAAGCGGCGGCGGCGTTGAGCAGCACGGCGTCGCGATAGGCGCCGGCCTCGCCCTGGAGCAGGGCACGGAGCGCCGCGGCATTATGGGCGGGGTCGCCGCCGCGAATGGCGGTGACGGGATGGGTCGAGAGGCCGAGGTCCGCGGCGGTCAGGCGGCGCATCGCGACCACGCCGTCGGCCGTCACCTCGGCAATGTCGTTGCCGCCGGCGAGCGAGAGTTCGTCGAGGCCCTCGTCGCCCGACACGATCATCGCATGGGTGGCGCCCAGCTGGCCCAGTGCGTCGGCATAGATGGGGACATAGGCGGGGCGAGCGATGCCGACGAGCTGGCGACGGACATTGGCGGGATTGGCGAGCGGCCCCATCAGGTTGAAGATGGTGCGTTCGCCGATCGACCGGCGGATCGGGCCGAGACGCTTGAGCGCAGGATGATAATTTTGCGCGAACAGGAAGCAGATGCCCAGATCCTTGAGCGTCGCTTCCGCCGTGGCGGCGGCGCGATCAAGATCAAGGCCGAGCGCTTCGAGCGTGTCGGCGGCCCCCGCCTTGGACGAGGCGGCGCGATTGCCATGCTTGGCGACCGGCACGCCGGCGGCCGCGACCACCAGGCTGACGGCGGTCGAGACGTTGAGCGTATGATGGCCGTCGCCGCCGGTGCCGCAGACGTCGATCGTGCCTTCGGGCGCGTCGACCGGGATCATCCGGGCGCGCATCGCGCGGGCGGCGGCGGCGATTTCCGTCGCAGTCTCGCCGCGCCGCGCCATGGTGACGAGGAAGCCGGCAATCGCCTCGTCCGACAGGTCGGCGTCGAACAGCAGGTCGAAGGCGCGGGCGGCTTCGTCGGCGGCCAGGGGCGCGCTGGGATCGGGCAACAGGGTCATGGGCCAAGCCTTTAGTCCCGGCCGCGCGCGAAAGTCGAGGGCGACATGCTATTTGCCCGCCAATTGGAATTTTGTTGCGTGGTCCGGCAATCGGCTTGACGTGTGGGGCTTGACGCGGGCGCCAAAGGGGCGTTGTCGGGAAAACCATGCGCCGATCCTGGTCGACCCTGTTCTGGAGCCTTGCCATCCGCCAGCGCCGCCGGTTGCGCGAGAGCGAGGCGGCCTTCATCCTGCTCGCCATACTGGCGGGCGTAGCGGCGGGGCTGATCACCAACCTATTGCAGCTGATGGCGCACGGCATTCAGGAACTGCTCTATGGCGTCAGCATCAACCGGCTGAGCGCGTTGGGCGAGATCCGTCATCCCTGGCGGCTGCTGGGCCTGCCGCTGGGCGGGCTGGCGCTGGTGTTGCTGGCGCGGCTGCTGCGCCGGCGGCAACGGCCGCTGATCGACGTGGTGGAGGCCAATGCGCTGCATGGCGGGCGCATCCCGATGGCCGACAATCTGGTGATCGCCGGGCAGACGGTCTTGTCGAACGGGGCGGGCGCCTCGGTCGGGCTGGAGGCGGCCTATGCGCAGATGGGCGGCGGCGTCGCGTCGCTGCTGGGGCAATGGCTGAAGCTGCGGCGCAATGATCTGCGCACTTTGGTCGGCGCGGGCGCGGGGGCAGGCGTGGGCGCGGCCTTCGGCGCGCCGCTGGCCGGCGCCTTCTATGCGTTCGAGATCGTGATTGGCCATTATACGCCGGCCGCGATCGCGCCGGTGGTGGCGGCGGCCTTGAGCGCGGCGTTCGTGACGCGCGCGCTGGGCGTCGAGCCCTGGCTGATCGCGACCACGGCGGACCGGATATTGGGAACGGCGGACTATCTTCTCTATGCGCTGCTCGGCCTGCTCTGCGCGGGGCTGGGCATCCTCATCATGCGGATGGTGACCTTTGCCGAGCTGCGGGTGCAGGGCTGGACCTGGCCGGGGCGGTGGAAGCCGGTGATCGGCGGCATGCTGCTGATGCCGCTGGCCTGGCTGACGCCGCAGACGCTGTCGGCCGGGCATGGCGCGTTGCATCTCAACCTCATCCTGCTGCCCGACTGGACGGTGCTGCTGATGATCCTGTGTCTCAAGATCGCGGCGTCGGTGATCTCGCTGAGCTTCGGCTTTCGCGGCGGGCTGTTCTTCGCGTCGCTATTCCTGGGATCGCTGGCGGGGCAGATTTTCGCGCAGATCGTCGACCTTGTCGGGATCGGCTGGTCGCTCGATCCCAATGATGCGGCGCTGGTGGGGATGGCAGCGCTCAGCGTCGCGATCGTCGGCGGGCCGATGACTCTGGGGCTGCTGATGCTGGAGACGACCCATGATTTCCAGCTGATGGGCGTGGTGCTGACCGCGTCGCTGCTGTCGAGCGCGGTGACGCGGGAAATGTTCGGCTATTCCTTCTCCACCTGGCGGCTGCATCTGCGCGGATCGACCATTCGCAGCCCGCGCGACATTGGCTGGGTGATGAACCTGACCGCCGGGCGGATGATGCGGCGCGACTGGGTGTCGGTGCCGGATACGATGAGCGTCGGTCAGTTTCGCGCGCTGGTGCCGCTGGGGTCGGCGAGCAAGGCGATCATGATCGACGGCGCTGGCGGATATCGCGGTATCGTGCCGACGGCGGCGGCCTATCGCCCCGAACTGGCGGAAGATGCGCCGATCGCGCCGCTGGCAACGATGGCCGATATCTCGCTGCGGGCCGACGCGGATATCCGCGCGATCCTGCCCCTTTTCGACAAGGCGGCGGCGGACGAGCTGGCGGTGGTCGACGAAAGCGGGCTGGTGCTGGGCGTGCTGACCGAGAAACATGCGCGGCGGCGCTATTTCGAGGAGATTGAAAGCTCGCAGCGGGCGCTGTTCGGCGAGGGATAGGGCGCGCAGGTCGGCGCGGGGTTGCATTGGCGGGGCAGGGCTGTAGAAGGCCGGCATTCGCATGGACCCGGTGAAATTCCGGGTGGCTATTCCGGCCGCCGATCCGCCGGACAACATCACACATGTTTATCGAGACTGCGCCCGCGTCGGCGCCATGTGCATTGATGTGGATTTTCGACATGACCCAAATTTTCAGCCGCTATCGCCGCCAATGGTTCAGCGACGCCCGGACGGCGCGCCATGACATCATGGCCGGCATCGTCGTCGCGCTCGCCCTGATCCCCGAAGCGATCGGCTTTTCCATCATCGCCGGGGTCGACCCGCGTGTCGGCCTCTATGCCTCGGTGGCGATCGCCATCACCATCGCGCTGATCGGCGGGCGACCGGGGATGATTTCTGCCGCGACCGCCGCCGTCGCTGTGCTGGTCGGGCCGCTGGTGCGCGAGCATGGCGTCGAATATCTGTTTGCCGCGACGATCCTGATGGGGGTGGTGCAGATCATCGCCGGGCTGCTGCGGCTCGACCTGTTGATGCAGTTCGTGTCGCGATCGGTCATCACCGGCTTTGTCAATGCGCTGGCGATCCTGATCTTCATGGCGCAGCTGCCGCAGCTGACGAATGTCGGCTGGCAGACCTATGCGATGGTGCTGGGGGGGCTGGCCATCATCTATCTCTTTCCCCGGATCACCAAGGCGGTGCCGGCGCCGCTGGTCGCGATTTTGCTGCTGAGCGCGCTGTCGATCGGCCTGGGCCTGCCGGTCCATACGGTCGGCGACATGGGGCGGCTGCCCGAAGGACTGCCGAGCCTTGCCCTGCCGCAGGTGCCGCTGACCTGGGAGACGCTGCGCATCATCTTGCCCTATTCGGTGACGATGGCGGCGGTCGGCCTGCTCGAATCGCTGCTGACCGCGCAGATCGTCGACGACATGACCGACACCGACAGCGACAAGCAGCGCGAATGCATGGGGCAGGGCGGGGCGAATATCGTCGCGTCCCTGTTTGGCGGCATGGGTGGCTGCGCGATGATCGGCCAGTCGGTGATCAACGTCACGTCCGGCGGGCGCGGGCGGCTGTCGACCTTCGTGGCCGGCGCCTTCCTGCTGTTCCTGCTGGCGGTGCTGGGGCCTTGGGTCGGGCGCATCCCAATGCCGGCGCTGGTCGCGGTGATGGTGATGGTGTCGATCGGCACCTTCAGCTGGGCCTCGATCGCCAATCTGCGACGCCATCCGCCGACATCTTCGGCCGTCATGCTGGCGACGGTGGTGGTCGTGGTGGCGACCCGCGACCTGTCGCTGGGCGTGCTGACCGGCGTTCTGCTGTCGGGCATCTTCTTCGCCGCCAAGGTGCAGCGCATGTTCGCGGTGGAGCGCAGCGAGGCCGATGGCCGGGCGACCTATCGCGTCACCGGCCAGATCTTCTTCGCCTCGGTCGACCGCTTCACCCGCGCCTTCACGGGCGAGGAAAGCGCGACCCATATGCGGATCGACGTGTCGGGTGCGCATTTCTGGGATATTTCGGGCGTCGGCGCGCTCGACAAGATCATCGCCCGGCTGCGGCGCGAAGGGCGCATGGTCGAGGTGGTCGGCTATAATCGGGCGAGCGCCGACATCGTCGACCGCTTCGCCCTGCACGACAAGACCGGGGTGGAGACGGGGGCGGTGCCGCACTGACATGCGGCCTGTCCCGCCGTCATCCTGACGGAAGTCAGGATCCATTCGGCGCTACGCGGGCGAGCGAGCGCTGAATGGATCCCGGATCAAGTCCGGGATGACGGCAGTGAAATTGGGCAAAAGCGGCCTTACGCCGCTTCGCGCTCGCGGACCGGGATGCCGGCGATCTTCATGAAATTGGCCAGCATGTCATGGCCATGTTCGGTCGCGATGCTTTCCGGGTGGAACTGGACCGAATGGATCGGCAGGGTCGCGTGGCGGAAGCCCATGACCGATCCATCCTCGCTGGTCGCGTTGACCACCAGGTCGGCCGGAATATCCTCGACGATCAGCGAGTGATAGCGGGTCGCGGTGAAGGGCGAGGGGAGGCCGGCGAACAGGCCGGTGCCGTCATGACGCACCGGCGAGGTCTTGCCGTGCATCAGCCCGCCGCGCACCACTTTGCCGCCGAAATGCTGGCCGATCGCCTGATGGCCCAGGCACACGCCCAGCAGCGGCGCGCCGGCATCGGCGCAGGCCGCGACCAGATCCAGGCTGACACCCGCCTCATTGGGGGTGCAGGGACCGGGCGACAGCAGGAAGGCCTTGGCCCCGCTCGACAGGGCCTGGCCCGCCGAGATGGCGTCGTTGCGCACGACCTCTACCTTGGCCCCCAGCTCCATCAGATAATGGACCAGGTTCCAGGTGAAGCTGTCATAATTGTCGATGACGAGGATCATGGGGCACAGCCTATAGGCGCGGATGACGATGGGGGGAAGGGGGCGAACAACGCCTGATCTTAGTGGACTAACATGTAAATTGCCCCTGGCGCGGCGAGCAAGCATATGACTGACCAGTGCTTCCAAGTCAGGCGGTCGATTTTTCTGAAAGCCAAGCCCGCCGCGAACGCCAATGTGCCAAACACCAAAAGGGCGCTTCGCAGAAGAATGGCATCGCCAGAGTCCGCCAGGATGCTGAGGACGATGGCTGAACAGGCAGCCATGAAGGCGCTGAGAAACAGACAGCCGACGACCATGATACGTATCATGGAATCCCAAGCCTGAGCTTGCGCATATTCGTTTGGCTTCATGCAGTCTGACTACACATAATTGATGGCACGGAAAAGCAGACCGCTATCATTTGACTTTCGTCATTCCCGCGAAAGCGGGAAGCCATCACCGGATATCGCTGCTGGGGTTATGGTGGGAGATGGATCCCCGCCTTCGCGGGGATGACGGTAAAAAAAGCGGGGATGACGATGTAGGCAGAGGCGGCAACGCTCCGCCGCCCACCCTTTAGCGTTTCTTGTGCTTGCCCCGGCTGCTGCCGATGTGGCGGATGTTGGTGGGGCGGCCGCGGTGGATTTTCGGGCGGGTGCGGTCGCGTTTCAGCGGACTGCCGCGCGGGGAAGGATTGTCGGGCAGCTCGAAGCGCAGCGCGCCGTTGATCGGATCGGCTTCGGCGAGACGCAGTTCCAGCCGCTGGCCGACAGTATAGCGGTCGCCGCTTTCGACGCCCTGCAGCGCCTTGCCCGCTTCGTCGAAGAAGAAATGTTCGGCGCCCAGCGTCGATACGGGCACGAGGCCGTCGCCGCCCAGCCCCTCGACCGTGGCGAAGAAGCCGAAATTCTGGACCCCGGTGATCCGCGCCTTCACCACCTCGCCGACATGGGCCGACAGGAAGGCGGCGACATAGCGGTCGATTGTCTCGCGCTCCGCCTCCATCGCGCGGCGTTCATGGCCCGAGATCATCTCGCCGACCCGGCCCATATTCTCATAATCCTCCTGGCTGAGGGAGGAGCGGTCGGGGATCGCCTTGTCCTTGGGCGCGGGCAGTTCGAGATCATAGGCGCCGACCAGCGCGCGATGGACCAGAAGGTCGGCATAGCGGCGGATGGGCGAGGTGAAATGGGCGTAGCTGCCCAGCGCCAGGCCGAAATGGCCCATATTCTGCGGCGCATAATAGGCCTGGGTCTGGGAGCGCAGGATCTGGGTCATGATCTGCTCCTTCTCCTCCGACTCGCCGACCTTCTTGATCAGCTGGTTGAAGGTGGACGGGCGGATCACCTGGCCCAGCGCGAAGTCGATGTCGAAGGTGGCGAGATATTCCTTGAGCGCGACCAGCTTGTCGCGGCCCGGCGTT
This sequence comes from Sphingobium sp. L-44, assembly GCF_056859495.1. Lineage (NCBI taxonomy): Bacteria > Pseudomonadati > Pseudomonadota > Alphaproteobacteria > Sphingomonadales > Sphingobiaceae > Sphingobium > Sphingobium sp. L-44. The sequence goes on from NZ_JBSXOQ010000032.1 coordinate 39,984, forward strand.
TCATGGACGCGGTACATGACCGGCGCCTTCTTCGCCTCCAGCGCCTTGGCGGCGGCGACATTGGCGGCGATCATATAATCCTCGATCAGCATATGGGCGTCGAGCCGTTCGCGCACCGCGACGCTGACGATCTTGCCCCATTCGTCGAGGACGACGCGCCGTTCGGGCAGGTCGAGCGCAAGCGGATCGCGCTTTTCACGGGCCTTGCGCAGCAGCGCCCAGCAGGCCCAGAGCGGTTTCAGCGCTGGTTCGAGCAGTTCATTATCCTGCTCGCCATCGATCGCCGCCTGCGCATTTTCATAGGCGAGGACGGCGGCGACGCGGATGATGGCGCGGGAGAAGCGGAAGCTCTTCACCTTGCCCTGCGCGTCGATCACCAGATGGCAGGCCATGGCGGCGCGGTCCTGCCCGGCGCGCAGCGAGCACATGTCGGACGAGAGCTGGTGCGGCAGCATCGGCACGACCAGGTCGGGGAAATAGACGCTGTTGCCGCGCTTGCGCGCCTCGCGGTCGAGCGCGCTGCCGGGGCGGACATAATAGCTGACATCGGCGATCGCGACGATCGCCTTGAAGCCGCCTTCATTGGCCGGGTCTTCGTCCGGCGCGGCCCAGACGGCGTCGTCATGGTCGCGGGCGTCGACCGGGTCGATCGCGACGATCGGCAGATGGCGCAGATCCTCGCGCTTGTCCTCATGCAGCGGCAGCTTCGACGCGGTGACCGCTTCCTCCTCCACCGCTTCGGGGAAGACATGGGGGATGCCATGTTTGTGGATCGCGATCAGGCTGAAGCTGCGCGGGGCGAAGGGATCGCCCAGAATGTCGGTGACGCGCGCGCTGATCCGCGGCGGGCGGCCGGTCGGCTCGGCCAGGACCAGGTCGCCCTTCTTCGCGGTGCCGATGTCGCTGATCGGCGTATCCTTGCGGATGCGCTTGTCGACCGGGCGCAGCCACAGCTTGCCGTCGGCCATTTCCTCGACCACGCCGAGCAGCATCTCGGTCGCCTTGGCGAGCTTCTTCATCGGATGGGCGAGCCAGCCCTTGCCCGCTTCCTCGGTGCGGGCAAGGATGCGGTCACCGATCGTCAGCGCGCCGCGCTTGCCCCGCTCTACCACGCGGATGCGCGGCGCGGGCTGGCCTTCGGCCTCCCAGCGTTCGGGGGTGGCGATCAGGGTGGTGTCATCGACATCGACGATGCGCAGCACCGTCACCTTGGGCACGCCGCCCATCTTGTGGAAGGCGCGGGCCGGGCCGATGTCGAGTAGGCCCTCGTCCGCCATGTCCTTGAGCAGCGCCTTCAAGGCGATCTTTTCCTGCCCCTTGAGGCCGAACGCCTTGGCGATTTCGCGCTTGCCGGCGGGGGTGTCGGACTCGGTGATGAAGTCCATCACCTGCTGCCGGGTCGGGAACCCGGCGGGACGGACTTTCGCGCGGGCCGGGGCCGCCTTCTTCTGCTTCTGGGTCGATGCCATGGCTCCGCTATAGGGGGCAGGCCGCATGGGCGCCAGTGGCATGGCGGGATGGGGGTGGCCGATCGTTGGGACGGGCATGACGATATTGCTTCTCCCCCTGTTGCTCGCTGCCGCGCCTGATGCCCCGATCGCGCCGATCGATAAGACCAATGCCGAACATTATGTCTGGGGTGGCAGCAATGATGGCTGGCATCTGGTGAAGCGTGACGAGATGTCGGTGATCCAGGAACGGATCGTGCCGGGCGGGGCGGAGGTGCGCCATTATCATCAGCGAGCGCAGCAATTCTTCTATGTCCTGTCGGGCGAGCTGACGCTGGAGGCGGGCGGGGTGACCCATGTGCTCAAAGCGGGCCAGGGGCTGGAAGTGCCGCCGGGCGTGCCGCACCGGGCGCAGAACAGCAGCAGCGCGCCGGTCGATTTCCTGGTCAATTCGACGCCCAAAAGCCATGGCGACCGGGTCGATGCGCCGGCGGAAAAATAGGAAATCCCCCGCTTAACTTCGCATATTTCCCGCACATTCTGATATTTTGGAACAGAAGTAGGAAATCTTGTTGCGCGCCGGCCCGCTTGCCTTTGTGCGCCGTTCAACGAGGACTGTGCGGGCCATCAATCGGGCTGATACCAGTAGATGTCATGGCCGATCTTGGAGAAGTGTGGGCCTGACGGCGGACCTTTCCGGCTATCATGCGTGACGAAATAGCCCCAGCCGCCGTCAAAATAGGGCTTTGTCAGAATATCGACGCCATCGGGGGAAATCGTGACGCTCATGGGATCGAGCTGCGCAATGTGATGTGGCCAACGGCTTTTGGGCACGAATTGCTGGCTGGCGGGCGTTCGCGCAGCCAAGGCTTTGGCTTCTCGTTCAATCGCCTGCAGGGTTGCAGTGTCGTGAACTGGCTGCTGGCACCCGGTGAGCGAGGCAAGGATGGCCATGATGGCGAGACCGTCAATGCGATTTGCGTGCATATACTCCCCCGATGCGGAATGCTGGCGCTTATGAAGTGGGTCTAGCGGATCGCACCGCTGTAGGACAGGCTTGCAGCATGGCATGGCTGCGGTAGAGGGGCGGGATGCAGCTTCTTATCGATGGTCAGCTGGTCGATGGCGCGCGCGCGATCGACCTTGTCAATCCGGCGGACGGGCAGGTCTTTGCCGCCGCGCCCTGTGCCGATGCGGCGCAGGTGGAGCGGGCGGTCGCGGCCGGGCAGCGGGCCTTTGCCGGCTGGCGCGCGCTGGACTTTGCCGCGCGTGGCGCGCGGATTGCGGCGCTGGCCGATGCGCTGGAGGGCCGGGCCGAGGATTTCGCCACGCTCCTGACGCAGGAACAGGGCAAGCCGCTGGCCGAGGCGCGGGGCGAGATAGAGGGGGCGGTGGCGGCGCTGCGCTATCATGCCGGGCTGCGGCTGGAGCCGGTGGTGCTGAAGAACAGCGCGACCGAGCGCGTGGTCGAGCAGCGCCATCCGCTGGGCGTGGTGGCGGCGATCGTGCCGTGGAATTATCCGCTGCTGCTGCTGGCGCTCAAGCTCGCGCCGGCGCTGATCGCGGGCAATGTGGTGATCGCCAAGCCGGCGCCGACGACGCCGCTGACGACATTGATGTTGGGCGCGCTGGCGGCCGACATCTTCCCCGCCGGGGTGGTGCAGATGCTGGGCGATGCCGGCGATGTCGGGCCGATGCTGACGGCGCATCGGGGAATCGCCCATGTCAGCTTCACCGGATCGACCGCGACCGGGCGGCGGGTGATGGCGGCGGCGGCCGACACGGTGAAGCGCTTCACGCTGGAGCTGGGCGGCAATGATCCGGCGATCCTGCTGGACGATGCCGATGTCGCGGCGGTGGCGCCGATCCTGTTCGACGGGGCGATGGGCAATGCCGGGCAGGTCTGCCTGGGCGTCAAACGCATCTATGCGCCGCGCGCGCTGATGCCGGCACTGGGCGCGGCGCTGGTCGAATGCGCGGAGCGGGCGGTGGTCGGCGACGGGCGGGCGGCCGGCACGACGATCGGCCCGGTGCAGAATGCGGCGCAATATGCGCGGCTGGTCGACCTGCTGGCGGAGGTGCGGGCGCAGGGGCGGGTGCTGCATGGCGGCGCGGCGATCGAGGGGGACGGCTATTTCGTCCCGCCGACCATCGTCACCGATCTGCCCGACGCGGCGAGGCTGGTGCAGGAGGAACAGTTCGGGCCGATCATCCCGCTGCTCGCCTATGACGACGAGGCGGAACTTGTCCGCCGGGTGAATGATGGCCCCTATGGGCTGGGCGCGTCGGTATGGACCGCCGATGCGGCGCGCGGGCAGGCGATGGCGGCGCGGATCGACAGCGGGCTGGTCTGGGTCAACCGGCTGTTCGACCTGCCCTTCGACGTACCGATCGGCGGCGCCAAGCAATCGGGCATCGGCCGGCACCAGGGGCTGGCCGGGGTGGAGGAATTCACCCAGATCCGCATCGTCAACGCGGCCCTGGGCTGAGCGGAGGAGGTGTGGCGATGACCGAGATATTGCTCTTTTCCTATGGCACGCTGCGGCTGGCGGAGGTGCAGATGGCGCTGTTCGGCCGGCTGGTGCAGGGCGAGCCGGATGCGATGCCGGGCTATCGCCAGCGCATGATCGAGATCAGCGACCCCGACGTCATCGCCAAGAGCGGCACGCGCTGGCACCCGATGGTCGAGCCGAGCGATGATCCCGAGGATGCGGTGGAGGGGACGCTGTTTCGCCTGACGGAGGCGGATGTCGCCAGCGCCGACGCCTATGAGGTCGACTATGTCCGGCGCGAAGTGCTGCTGCGGTCGGGACGGCGGGCCTTTGTTTATGGGGACAAGGGGGCTTAGCCAGGCGGGGGCTGAATTGGCGTGGAAGCTGGCCACCTGTTTCATGACGTCATCCCCGCGGAGGCGGGGATCCATCTCACCAGCGTTGGACCAGATACAAGGTCAGGAGATGGATTCCCGCCTACGCGGGAATGACAAAAATGGGTGGGAAGTGGAATGTCAGGTTTCGGGCTGCGCATTCGGTTAGCGGTCTATCCCGGTCTAATTCCATAGCCAGTAAATCAAGCCGATTACTACAAGCAGTAAGCTCAACGAGCCCAGTGCTGGCCTAAACAAGCCAAGTTCGGGTTGATGCCCATTACGGATTATAGTCGGTCGAACGACTGGTGGGATTGCGCATCCTGCTCCCGTCGAAACGCTTGCCCAGCGACCATCAATCTGGAGTTGCACCTCAGTCCAATATGGCTTTGACCATCCGATTGCCCGATAGAGAGCGAGCCTTGCATCGCCCGTTATCAACCCTTCGACCAATTGAACAATCAAGTCCCATTTATACTCGTCATCGGCTGGGAAAATGGTCGCATACCATTGTTTTCCGGAACAAACGAACTCGTCGCCTTGCAAAGAAAGCCAGAGGTCAAAATCGAGGCCCTCTTGAATGGGGTAACTGCAAGCTACTTCAACCGGAGATGTCTCATCCCAAGTATATTCGAGATTAAAGCGATGTGCGGTATCGGCAAATAGGTTGCGGGCGCGTTCGATCAGCGCGTCATCCCAACCAGTGTTTAGCTCGGAACTTCCCATTCGGCCGGATATAACTACCTATCCAACGTCCGCAAATGGGCTCTTTCCTAGGCCAGTCGAACGGCAAAAAATGGTCGTTCAGGACGGTTGCAAGTATCGCCGTCATTAGGCCACCGGCCAATGGAAGGGGATGCGGCTGTCGCCGGTGACGTTGCCGTCCGCGTCGAAGCGGCGTTCCAGCGCCAGGCCGGTGCCGTCGGGCGCGATGGCGAGGATGCTGCTGCAGCGGGTGCCATAGACGGGGTTGCGGATGAAGATGGGGGAGAGGGGCGGCTCCAGCGGGGCGTCGGACGGTGTGGCCGGGGCGATGCCGGTGGCGGGCAGGGTCTCGCGGCGCAGGGCGTCGAACAGGTCTTCGGGATCGGTCGCGCCGGCGACCAGCCATTGCAACATCGCCTCCTTGAGCGCGAGTGTCTTGGGCCAGGGCTGGTCGAGCGGGCCGTTGGAGAGGCCATAGAGGCCGGGCGCGAGCAGGCTGCGCTGGGGTTCGGGGCGATTGGTGAGGAAGACGAGCCGGTCGCGGTCGGCGAGCAGCAGGTTGAACGGGTTGAAATCGTCGAGCGCCGCCGCATGGGGATCGGCATAGGTGCCGCTGCCGGTCAGCAGGTCGGTCACCAGCGCGCCGCGTGAGGCGCGGTCGGGCAGGGGATCGCCATAGCCGCGCAAATTGGTGATGACGGCGGCCCGGCCATCCTCGTCCGCGCCGAGCCAGGTGCCGCCCGATTGCAGGTCGCGCCCGGCGATCAGGCCCGGCCGGTCGTCCCAGCGCGCCATCGCGGCGGCGGGACGGGCATGATATTCGTCGCGATTGCCGATCAGGACAAGCTGCCAGCGGGGGTGCGTCCGCCAGGCCAGTGCCACGATACACATAATGCCGCCTCCATCCTGCAACACCGGCTTGATAAATGGCGCGGCCGCCGCCATATAGGGGGTGCCGGGCTCGCCCGGCTATGGTGATAAATCGTGTCGTATAATAGACGCAGCGGACCCGGGGGCAGTACCCGGCGGTTCCACCACATGTCCCGGATGACCTTTGGTCTGGCGGGGTGTCTGATGGGGCCGAACTAGGATCGACGTGTGTTCAAAGGCGATGCTTTTACCCGGCCCGTGTAAGCCGTTAAACTGTGCAAAACTCACAAGTGCCAACGATAACGAAGCACTCGCCATTGCAGCGTAATTGAGGGCCTCACGGCCTGACATTACTCTAAAATAGCGCGGTTGAACCCACCGGGCAACAGAAGGGAATTCAGCGGCCCCCGGAGGCGCCGGGCAACAGAAGCCTCCGGACCCAATCCATCAGACGATGTTTTTTCAGGCCACGCCGCTTGCGGCGCATGGCCTTTTTGCGCGTCCATGATGCGATTCGAATCGGATGAAATTTGCATGCCGCATTCGATTTCACTTTTATGACAATGATATGAAAAACACATAAGGCAATGAAATTACGTCGATATAAAATGGAATTGGCGCCCATGCCTGATCTTGTGTCGATGTCATCAAGGTGAAATAATTCCGGCTATGCTAAAGAGTTTTTTCGGAGAAAATCGATGTTCAAGGCTGCGGCAGTTGCGGGCTTTCTTCTGGCTTCGGCGGTGCCGGCCATGGCGTCGGCGGCGGATGACGTGATCGTCAGCGTCGTGCCGGATGCGGGTCTGGCCGCGTCGGCGCTGCTCGCCCATGATTTCGACAAGGCCGCCCGCAAGCTGCAGGCGGTCTGGCCCGACACCATCAACGATCCGGCGCGCCTGATCAACCTGGGCAATGCCTATGCGGGCATGGGCCGCACCAGTGACGCGCGCGAAGCCTATGCCGCGGTTGCGCGCGTGCCCGACATGACGCTGGTGCTGGCCGATGGCAGCGAGGAATCCTCGCGCTCGATCGCGCAGCGCGCCTCGGCCCGCCTGAATACGAGCTATGCGATGCGCTGAACGCCCTGTTTCAGTGGCTCGCGCAGGGGCGTCGTCCGGTGGACGGCGCCCCTTTCTGTTGGCTGTGGCGGTTGGGTCACTGTCTTTGAACTGTAATTTTATCGACCCCGATATGTCATAAAAGGAAAATGAGGCTGTCATTTACCGCGCCTACCTGCCGCTTCCGAGGGCGACAGGGGGCGTTGTCCGATTCGCTTTTCCCCCTTGCGCTCCGCATCGCAACAAACCCGGCAGAAGCCGGAGCGGAGACGACATGGCCAAGATCAACCGTATCCATAATATCCTGATGGCGGGCTGCGCCTGCGCGGCGCTGGCTGCCTGCGGCGCGGACGATATCGCTTCGCCCGGCACCGGCGGCGACGTCATCATCAACCCGACGCCGACCCCCACGCCGACCCCGACCCCCACGCCGACCCCGGCCGCCGTCACTCCGGCTGCGGGCTGCCCGACGATCGCCGATCCCAAGGGTCTGACCGACGAGGGCACCATTTCCAGCGCGAACGGTGATGCCTGGCGCGTCTGCACGCTGCCTTCGATCATCGCCAAGAGCATCACCCTGCCCAAGATTGCCGGCCTGGTCTATCAGATGAAGGGCCGCGTCGACGTCGGCTGCGACAGCGGCTTCGCTGCGCCCACCGCCTCGGCGCCCGTCACCAGCTCGACCGTGGGCTGCACCACCGCCAACGGCTTCACGCTGGTCGGTGGCCAACTGACCGCCGACACCAACGTCACCCTGACCATCGAGCCGGGCGTCATTGTCTATGGCGGCACTGGCACGAGCTGGCTGGCCGTCAACCGCGGCAACAAGATCAATGCCGTCGGCACCGCCAGCGCGCCGATCATCTTCACCAGCCGCGACAATATCAACGGCAACTCGACTGAAAACTCGATGGGCCAGTGGGGCGGCGTCGTGCTGATGGGCCGTGCGCGCGTCACCGACTGCAACAGCGGCGGTTCCGTTGGCGCAGACACTTGCGAGCGCCAGACCGAAGGTTCGGCCGATCCGGCCGTCTATGGTGGTCGTGACGACACCTATAATGCGGGCACGATGAAATATGTGCAGATCCGCTATTCGGGCTATGTTCTGGGCTCCAACTCGGAGCTGCAGGCGCTGACGACCGAAGGCACCGGCAGCGCCACCACGCTGGACTATATCCAGAGCTTCAACAGCTCGGATGACGGCGCGGAATTCTTTGGCGGCACAGTCCACATGAAGCATTATGTCGCCACCGGCGCGGATGACGACAGCCTCGACGCCGACACCGGCATCCAGGGCCGCTTCCAATATGTGCTGATCGTGCAGCGTCCGGGCCAGGGCGACGCGCTGATGGAAGTCGACAGCAATGGTCTGGAAAGCGATACCCCGCGCCAGAACACCATCGTCGCCAACTTCACCGCGATCCAGTCGCAGGTCAGCAGCAACAACGAAGCCAATGACCAGGCATCGATCCTGAACCGCGGCAACAGCGACCTGTCGCTGGTGAACGGCATTGTCGTGTCGCCCAACAACGAGTGCGTCCGCCTGCATGGCACCGGCACTGCCGCGACCCGCGCCACGCTGACCGCCCGTTCGGTGCTGATGCAGTGCAACGCGGCGAAGTATATCGGTTCGGGTAGCGGCGCGACCGCCTACACCGCCGCCGATGTCGCCGCCATCTTCAGCGGCAACAACAACAATGATGCCTACACGGCCTCGCTGAGCGCGGTGTTCATCAACGGTGCGGCCGAAACCGCCGCCACCGCGATCGACGCCAAGACGCTGGACAGCTTCTTCGACACGACGACCTATGTCGGCGCGGTCAAGGATGCCAACGACACCTGGTTCGCCGGCTGGACCTGCAACTCGGCCTACGCGCCGTTTGACAGCACCAGCACCGCGCGCCGCGCCTGCACCTCGATCCCGCTCTAAGACGGGACGGACCTGATGCGGGGCGGGACGCGGCCATAATCGGCCGCATCCCGCCCCGAAACGTGCAATGACCTTATCTAGGGGATATTCGATGGCGACGCCGCTCAAGTTCGCGGGCCTGCTGCTGCTTTCCACTGCGCTGGTCGCGCCGGCCGCGCTGGCCCAGGAAGTGCCCGCGCCCGCCGATGCCACCACGTCCGATCCGCAGGCGGTCGATCCTGCTGCCGCTGCCGGTCGTTCGACCGCCGAGGATCCGGAGGCGGCGCCCGACATTTCGGTCCCCGGTTCCGACATCATCGTCACCGGCCGCCGCAGTGCCAACGTCCAGAAGAATATTCCGGCGGTGGTTTCGGTCCTGTCTTCGGCCGATATCGCCCGGACGGGCGACGGCAACATCGCCGGCGCGCTGGGCCGCGTCACCGGCCTGTCGGTGGTCGGCAACGGCTATGTCTATGTCCGAGGCCTGGGCGATCGCTATTCGCTCGCGCTGCTAAACGGTTCGCCGCTGCCCAGCCCCGAGCCGCTCAAGCGCGTCGTGCCGTTGGACCTGTTCCCGACCAACATCGTCTCGTCCTCGATGGTGCAGAAGAGCTATTCGGCCAATTATCCCGGCGAGTTCGGCGGCGGCGTCATCAACCTGACGACCAATGCGGTGCCGGCGGAAAGCTTCCTGACGATCAGCGGCGGTATCGGTGCCAACACCGAAACCACCTATCAGATGGGCTATAGCTATTATGGCAGCAAGAGCGACTGGACCGGCTTCGACAATGGCAGCCGCGACATTCCGCCGGCACTCGCCGCCTTCTTCGCCAGCGGCGAACGGATCAGCTCGGGCAATGTCGATACCACCGCGATCGCGGCGGAAATGGTGCGCTTCAGCAAGGGCACCGTCCAGCGCATCAAGGATATCGACCCCAATTATTCGGCGACCATCTCGGGCGGCACTTCGTTCGACCTGGGCGGCTCGACCCTGGGCCTGATCGCCACCGCGGGCTACAGCAACAAGTGGACCACGCGCGACCAGCGCCAGCAAAATTCGATCACGCCCGACCTGTCGGCGCTCAATTCGGATTTCCAGCGCGTCACCACCGACAATCGCATCGTCGTCAACGGCCTGCTGGGCCTGGGCCTGGAGTTTGGCGACAACAAGATCCGCTGGACCAACCTCTATATCCGCGACACGCTCAAGCACACCCGCATGGGTCTGGGCAACACCCAGACCCAGCCGACGTCGGACATCATGGAGCAGGATACCGCCTGGTATGAGCGCCAGCTGATCGACACGCAGGTGGTGGGCGAGTTCAAGCTGAGCCCGGCGTTCAGCCTGGACGTGCGCGGCGGCTTCGCCAATTCGCAGCGCGAAGCCCCCTATGAACTGTCGTTCGAATATATCCGCACCAATGCGGCGGCCGACCCCTATGGCAATCTGTTCGTCAACCGCCTGAACGGCAATACCGGCCAGACCGCGACGGTGAGCTTCTCCGACCTCAACGAAGATCTGTGGTCGGGCGGCGCGGACCTGACCTGGAAGCCGTCGGCCGACATGGCGCTGACCGCCGGCTATGCCTATGTCGACACCAACCGCACCAGCTCGCGTCGCGACTTCCAGTTCCGCGCGTCGAGCGACATGCCTGAAGGCGTGGGCGTGCTGCGCCCCGACCTGCTGCTGGCACCGGGCATCGTCAACGCTTATGACATTGCCCTGATCGAGACCAACGAAGGCAATCCCGCCTTCCGCGCGACGCTCAAGAACCATGCCGGCTATGGCAAGCTGAACTGGCAGATCCTGGACGACCTGTCACTCGACGCGGGCGTGCGTTATGAAACGGCCAAGCTCAATGTGTCGCCACTGCAGGTGTTCAGCACGCCAGGCGCTGGCACGGCCTCGACCCAGCTCGACAACAATTACTGGCTGCCCAGCGGCACGCTGACCTGGCAGATGCGCGACGACATGCAGGTGCGCCTGAACGCGTCGAAGACCATTGCCCGGCCGCAGTTCCGCGAGCTGATCTATCAATTCTACTTCGACCCGGACACCAACCGTCGCTATCAGGGTAACCCCTATCTGCAGGACAGCAAGCTGTTCAACGCGGAAGCGCGCTATGAATGGTATTTCGCGCGGGATCAGCGCTTTACGCTGTCGGGCTTCTACAAGACGATCGACAATCCGATCGAAACCTTCATCTCGCTCAACAGCGACGCGTTCATCACCAGCTTCGCCAATGCCCCCAAGGCCGACCTTTATGGCGGCGAAGTCGAGCTGCAGAAATATTTCGACCTGTCGTCCATGTCGGACAGCGCGTTCTTCTCGACCCGCCGTCTGGTGACGATCGCCAACTATACCTACACCAAGTCGAAGCTGAAGGTGAAGGATGGCGATACGACCGCCGTGTTCGGCGCGTCGTCGACGCTGGCGACCGACTATTTCCGCAACGGTTCGCCTTTGACGGGCCAGTCGGACCATCTGGTCAACTTCCAGTTCGGCCTGGAAGACCAGGACAAGCTGTCGCAGCAGACGCTGATCCTGTCCTATGCCAGCAAGCGCGTGACCAGCCGTGGCCTGGCCAACCAGGATCAGCCGGACGTCTATGAACATCCCGGCATCAACCTGGACTTCGTGGCGCGCCAGGGCGTCTATGTCGCAGGGCGCCAGTTCGACGCCAAGTTCGAGGTGCGCAACATCCTGGGCAACGACTATGAGGAAAGCCAGTCGAACGGCACCAACAAGGTCATCTACAACGCCTATAATTATGGCACGACCTTCAACTTCTCGCTGTCGACGACCTTCTGACGTCAGGCACAGCCGAAACGGAAAGGGCGCCCGATCGGGCGCCCTTTTGCGTTGGGGGATCGGCGGTGCGGGCTCATTTCTCCATCAGCAGCTTCACGATCCGGCGCTTGCCGAAGCGCAGCGGGTCGGCGAACCAGGTTATCTCCACTTTCTGCCCTTCGCGCAGATAGGGCGGACCGCCGGCAAAGCCGCAGAAGGTCGCCACCGGACAGCGGCTGCCCTCGTGCCAGGAAAAACTCTCCCCGCCGATGTCGAAGCCATGGGTTATATTGGTCTGATGTTTCTGGAAGGAGAGGGGGTCGGTATTCCGGCTGCGCGTGCGGATGTCCCATAATTTGCTGATCCGCCCCTTGGTCACGCTCATCTGGTCCATGTCCATGGTGCCGACCCGCAACTGGTCGAATAGCGGCAGGCCGCCGAACCACAGGCCGGCAAGCAGGATCGCGGCCGGCATATGGCGCGGCATCCGTCGCCCGGATCGCTTCCACCAGCGGGCGCCCAGGAACAATAGGGCAAAGAAGATCAGATAGAGGATCGCCGTCCAGTCAAACGGCGCCATGCTCCTGTCATAGGCTGTAATCACGCGAGGCCCCCCAGCGCATTTCTTCCATCATGCCATGACGGGTGCGAAAGGAAAGAGCCTGGCGGTGCGCGCGGGCGCTTCACAGGGTTTTCCCCGATACCCCGTTGCCAGGCGAGCATGCAGACACAGGCGACCCAATTCCTGTTCATGCGAAGGGAAAGCGCCATGGCCGACAAGAAACCCAATATCCTCGTCATCTGGGGCGACGATATCGGGATATCGAACCTCAGTTGCTACACCGACGGGGTGATGGGCTATCGCACGCCCAATATTGACCGGATCGCCAGGGAGGGGATGAAGTTCACCGACAGCTATGGCGAGCAGAGCTGCACCGCCGGCCGTTCTTCCTTCATCACCGGACAGAGCGTGCTGCGCACAGGCCTGTCCAAGGTCGGCATTCCCGGCGCGCCGGTGGGCATGAGCGACAAGATCATCACCATCGCCGCGCTGCTGAAGGAACAGGGCTATGCCACCGGCCAGTTCGGCAAGAACCATCTGGGCGACCTCAACCATATGCTGCCGACCAATCACGGCTTCGACGAATTTTTCGGCAATCTCTATCACCTGAACGCCGAAGAAGAGCCGGAGATGGAAAATTATCCGCTCAACGAACCGGACATGCCGCATTTCAAGGAACGCTTCGGCCCGCGCGGGGTGATCCATTCCTTCGCGACCGATGTCGACGATGCCACCGAAATGCCGCGCTGGGGCAAGGTCGGCAAGCAGAAGATCGAGGATACCGGCCCGCTGACGGCCAAGCGTATGGAAACCTGCGACGATGAATTCGTCGAACGCGCGTCGAAATTCATCAAGCAGGCGGAGGCCGATGGAAAGCCGTGGTTCGTATGGGTGAACACGACCCATATGCACATGTTCACGCACCCCAAGCCGGGCAGCAAGGGCCAGGCCGGCCGCTGGCAGTCCGACTATCACGACACCATGATCGACCATGACAAGAATGTCGGCCAACTGCTCGACCTGCTGGACGAACTGGGCATCGCCGAGGACACGCTGGTCCAATATTCGACCGACAACGGCCCGCATCGCAACAGCTGGCCCGATTGCGGCACCACGCCGTTCCGCAGCGAAAAGAACACCAATTGGGAAGGCGCCTTCCGCATTCCGATGATGGTGCGCTGGCCGGGCAAGGTGCCGGCCGGATCAGTTTCCAACGGCATCGTCCAGCATCATGACTGGCTGCCGACCTTCCTGGAAATGGCGGGTGAGCCCGATATCATCGAGAAGGTGAAGAAGGGCTACAAGGCGATCGGCCGGACCTACAAGAACCATATCGACGGCGTCAGCCTGGTCGGCCACATCACCGGCAAGGAAGAGAAGAGCCCGCGCAACGCCTTCTTCTACATCAGCGACGATGGCGACATCCTGGCCATGCGCTACGACAATTGGAAATGCGTGTTCCTGGAACAGCGCTGCGCCGGCACGATGAAGGTCTGGGGCGAGCCGTTCACCCGGCTGCGCATTCCCAAGCTCTTCAACCTGCGGATCGATCCCTATGAGTTCGCCGACATCACATCCAACACCTATTATGACTGGGTGTTGAAGAACACCTTCCTGCTCTATGGCGCACAGGCGGGCGCGGCCCAATTTGCCGACACCTTCAAGGAATTCCCGCCGATCCAGAAGCCCAACACCTTCACCATCGACGACGCCATCAACGCGATGGGCGATGCGGCGGGCGGCGCGAGCTGAACCATGAAAAAAGCGGCGCGGGATACTGTCCCGCGCCGCTCCTGATAATCGCTGTCCTGATGCCGCCGCCCGATCCTGCGATCGGGCGGCGGTCTTGATCAGGCCGCCTTGGGCGGGGCGAACTTGGTGAGGTCGATGCCGACCACGGCCTTCTTATATTCGTCCATATTGGGCGTGCGGCCCAGGATGGTCGAGAGCACCACCAGCGGGGTCGAGGCGAGGAGGGATTCGCCCTTCTTCTCGGCCGTGTCTTCCACCACGCGGCCCTGGAACAGGCGGGTCGAGGTGGCGAGGACGGTGTCGCCCTTCGCGGCCTTTTCCTGGTTGCCCATGCACAGGTTGCAGCCCGGACGCTCCAGATAGAGGGTATTCTCATATTCGGTGCGGGCGGCGTTCTTGGGGTGGCTGTCGTCGAACTCGAAGCCGGCATACTTCTTGAGCACGTCCCAGTCGCCTTCGGCCTTCAGCTCGTCGACGATATTGTAGGTCGGCGGAGCGACGACCAGCGGCGCCTTGAACTCGACCTTGCCCTCGGCGGCTTCGATGTTCTTGAGCATCTGGGCCAGGATCTTCATGTCGCCCTTGTGCACCATGCACGATCCGATGAAGCCCAGATCCACCTTCTTGGTGCCGCCATAATAGGAAACCGGGCGGATGGTGTCGTGGGTGTAGCGCTTCGACACGTCGGCATTGTTGACGTCCGGGTCCGCGATCATCGGTTCGTCGATCTGATCGAGGTCGACGACGACTTCGGCATAATATTTGGCGTTGGCGTCGGGCGACAGGGCCGGCTTCTCGCCCGAGCGGATCTCGGCGATGCGCTTGTCGGCCAGAGCGATCAGGCCACGGAGCGTGCCGGCGGCATTTTCCATGCCCTTGTCGATCATGATCTGGATGCGCGACTTGGCGATTTCCAGCGACTCGATCAGCGTTTCGTCCTGCGAGATGCAGATCGACGCCTTCGCCTTCATCTCGGCGGTCCAGTCGGTGAAGGTGAAGGCCTGGTCGGCCAGCAGCGTGCCGATATGGACTTCGATGATGCGGCCCTGGAAGACATTTTCGCCAGCGAACTGGTGGAGCATCTGCGCCTGGGTGGCGTGGACGACGTCGCGGAAGTCCATATAGGGCGCCATCTGGCCCTTGAAGGTGACCTTGACCGACTGCGGGATCGGCATGGTGGCCTCACCGGTGGCCAGCGCCAGCGCGACCGTGCCCGAGTCCGCGCCGAAGGCGACGCCCTTCGACATGCGGGTGTGGCTGTCGCCGCCGATGATGATCGCCCAGTCGTCCACGGTGATGTCGTTCAGCACCTTGTGGATGACGTCGGTCATCGCGTGATAGACGCCCTTGGGGTCGCGCGCGGTGATGAGGCCGAAATTGTTCATGAAGCTCATGAGCTTGGGAATGTTGGCCTGGGCCTTCTTGTCCCACACCGACGCGGTGTGGCAGCCCGACTGATAGGCGCCATCGACCAGCGGCGAGATGACGGTGGCGGCCATCGCCTCCAGTTCCTGCGCGGTCATCAGGCCGGTGGTGTCCTGCGAGCCGACGATGTTGACCTTCACGCGCACGTCCGAACCGGCATGCAGCACCTTGCCCGGCGTCACGCCCACGGCGTTGCGGTTGAAGATCTTCTCCACGGCGGTCAGGCCCTGGTCCTCGACCGTGATTTCCTTGTTCGGCGCGAACACCTTGGGCGCTTCGATGCCCAGCGTCTCGGCAGCGAAGGTCTGGAGCTTCTTGCCGAAGACGATGGCGTAGCTGCTGCCCGCCTTCATGAATTCCATCTTCTGGGGCGTGAAGGCGGCGGCGACGTCGACCAGTTCCTTGCCGGCCTCGTCGGTCAGCTTCTTGTTCTTGACGTCGATCTTCAGCACCGTGCCAGTCGCGACCGAGAAGGCCTCCTCCAGCACCGGATTGCCGTCATTGTTGATGATCGCCTTGCCCTCGCCATCGGTCTTCTTGACCCAGTTCTTGAGGTTGAGACCGATGCCGCCGGTGACGTCCACGGTGGTCGCGAAGATCGGCGAGATGCCGTTGGTGCCCGCGACGACCGGCGCATAGTTGACGAAGGGGACATAGGGGCTCTGCTGCTTGCCGGCCCACAGCGCCACATTGTTGACGCCCGACATGCGCGAGGAGCCGACGCCCATCGTGCCCTTTTCGGCGATCAGCATGACGCGCGCGTCGGGATGCTGGGCCTTCAGGGCAACGATTTCCTGCTGCGCTTCGGGCGAGATCATGCACAGGCCGTGCAGTTCGCGGTCCGAGCGCGAGTGCGCCTGGTTGCCCGGCGAGAGAAGGTCGGTCGAGATATCGCCTTCGCCGGCGATGAAGGTCACGACCTTGATCTCGTCCTCGACCTCGGGGAGCTTGGTGAAGAATTCGGCCTTGGCATAGCTTTCCAGCACATCCTTGGCGACGGCATTGCCGGCGGCGAAGGCGTCGCGCAGGCGGAACATGTCGGCGTCGTAGAGGAAGACCTGGGTTTTCAGGACTTCGCCCGCCTGGACGGCGAGCGCCGCGTCATCGCCGAGCGCGATGTCGAGCAGCACGGCGATCGAGGGGCCGCCCTTCATATGGCTGAGCAGTTCCAGCGCGAAGGCGGGGGTGATTTCCGCAACGGTGACGTCGCCCAGCACGATCTTCTTGAGGAAGTCGGCCTTCACGCCCGCAGCGCTGGTGGTGCCGGGCAGGGTGTTGTAGATGAAGAATTCGAGCGCGTCGGCGCGATGTTCGCTGCCCGCGTCCTGGATCAGGGTGATGAGTTCGGCGACGAGGGCGCCGTCGTCGATCGGCTTGGGTGCGAGCCCCTGGACTTTCCTGCTGTCGATTTCGGCCAGATAATCCAGGTAGATGCTCATTATAAATCCAATGCCATAAAGTGTATGAATCCGGGCGTGGCACCACCGGACGGCTTTATGGACCGACCTGGGGCGGTGACGGGTCGCGCGTAGGCCAAGATCGCCCGGCTTGCAAGCTGCCCGATAGGCCCGGATGCACCGATCCGGATCGCCCCGGCGCTCGCTACGCGGGGAGCGAAGGCGATCCGTAGCGGCGGACGAGTGTCAAGGCGGATATTGGGTGCCACCATGATGTCTGCAACCCTTCTTATGTTGCCCAGGCGGCTCCAACATGTCCCGTAAAGAAGAGGCCTGCGCTCCGCCGGTGTCGCGATTGTGAGAAATTGTTGCGCAGGCGGCCGGGCATATCATCATTGATTGACCGCTACCTTCTTCCTCCACATCAGCCCGTGAAATTCTAATGCGACTAAGTCGCACTATTATTTCAAAGGGGGTCTGAAATGCCATTTTCTGCAATCTTGTCGACGCGTGCCCATCTGCTGGGGGGCGCTGCCCTGATCGGTGCGCTCGCACTGCCCGTCGCCGCCCAGGCGCAGGCGCCCGATGCCGATGCGCAGTCGAGCGCGATCGTCGTCACCGCAGCCGGCTATGAACAGAATATCATCGAGGCGCCGGCCAGCATCACCGTGCTGGGCCGCGAGGAATTGCAGGAAAAGCGGTTCGGCAGCCTGGCCGAAGCGCTGCAGGATGTGCAGGGCGTCGATGTCGGCGGCGAAGCGGGCAAGACCGGCGGCCTCAACATCTCGATCCGCGGCATGCCCAGCGACTATACGCTGGTGCTGATCGACGGCCGGCGCCAGAATGCGCCCGGCGGCGTCACGCCCAACGGCTTTGGCGAAACCTCCACCAGCTTCCTGCCCCCCTTCTCCGCGATCGACCGGATCGAGGTGGTGCGTGGCCCGATGTCCACCCTCTACGGCTCGGACGCGATGGGCGGCGTCGTCAACATCATCACCCGCAAGGTCGGCGATCGCTGGGTCGGCACCGCCAGCGCCGAAAGCACGATCCAGGGCGATGACCGCTTCGGCAATATCCAGTCGGTCAACGGCTTTGCCCAGGGGCCGATCATCAAGGGGCTGGCCGGCCTGACCCTGCGTGGCAGTGTCTTCCATCGCGCCGGGTCCGACATCGAGATCCCCGGCGATCCGGCGCTGACCTTGGGCCGCAACCCGGTGGAATCGGACATCTATAATTATGGTGGCCGGCTGACGCTGACACCCCATGCCGATCATGACCTGTGGTTCGAATATGATCGCAACGAACAAAGCTATGACAATAGCCGGGGCCAATTGGGCACGCTGGGATCGGGCGGCTATGCCCCCGAACAGCGGTTCAACCGCAGCAATTATGTGATCGCGCACAGCTGGCGCATGGGCTTTGGCCAGCTCGACACCACCCTGACCCGCAACGAGACCGAGACGATCGGCCGCCTGATCCCCAATGGCACGCCGGGCGCTGTGCCGGGCAGCCCGCGCACGCTGGAGGCGCGCAACGACATCATCGATTCCCGCTTTGCCGGCAAGGCGGGCGCGCTGGCCTTCACCGTCGGCGGCCAATATTGGAAGGCGCGCATGGTCGAGGGCGTGGCCCCAGAGCCGTTCAAGTTCACCCAGTGGGCGGGCTTTGCCGAAGCGACGCTGACCGTCGTCGACGGCTTCAACATCACCGGCGGCGCGCGCTACGACAATCACTCGACCTTTGGCGACAAATGGTCGCCGCGTGCCTATGCAGTATGGAACATCAATGATGTGCTGACATTGAAGGGCGGCGTCAGCCGCGGTTTCAAGACGCCGCGCGTCGAACAGATTGCCGAGGGCATCATTGGCTTTGGCGGGCAGGGGCGCATCCCGCTGCTCGGCACGCCGGGGCTGAAGCCGGAAACCAGCACCAGCTATGAAGCGGGCCTCTATTATGACGGCGACGGCTTCTTCAGCGGCAATGTCACCCTGTTCAACAATGACTTCACCGACAAGATCGCCAGCGGTCCGGGCATCCCCAATTGCCAGTTTTCGGGCAATCCCAATCGCCCCGGCTGTCTGGATGTCGGCCCGTTCCCGACCGTCGACCTGTTCAGCCAGTCGATCAACATCGACAAGGCCCGCACCCGCGGCGTCGAGGTGGCAACCCGTTTCGCCCTGACCTCCACCCTGTCGCTGACGGCCAACTATACCTATACCGAGACCGAGCAGCTGAGCGGCGCGGAAGAGGGGCTGCCGCTGATCGGCATGCCCAAGCATATGCTGAACGGCAATCTGCGCTGGAAGCTGGGCGACAAGGCCAGCGTTTGGACCCGCGCCGAAATCCGTTCCAGCCGCTATCGCGGCGCCAATGCGCAGCAGACGTCCGTGGGCGACTTCCGCAGCTATGAAGTCTTCCACCTGGGTGGTTCCTACCAGGTCGCACCCGCCTTCCGCCTGTCGGCGACGCTCTATAATATCCTCGACACCGACTATGCGGTCTATGTGCCCTATCAGACCGGCACGACGACCGCCTGGACCCCGGCCTATTCGATCAACCAGGAAGGGCGCCGCCTCTGGCTCTCGGCTACGGTCGACTTCTGACGGGAGAAGGGCCCCGCCCTGCGCGCCAGGCGCGGGGCGGTGTCATGGGCTCCCTGAAGGGAGAGGTGGTCTGAAAGGCGATCAATTTTAGTTGGTCGGTGCTAGGGTCAGGATCCATTGATATGGGCGTTGCGATCTGATTCATGCTCCGTGAGGAGACTGGAATTGAGTGACCTGTGTTGGCTGACGGACGACCAGATGGCGCGGCTTGAGCCATATTTCCCCAAGAGCCATGGCAAGCCCCGGGTTGATGATCGACGGGTGTTGAGCGGGATCATCTTTGTGAACCGTAACGGGCTGCGCTGGCGGGATGCACCGAAGGATTATGGTCCGCACAAGACGCTCTACAATCGCTGGAAGCGGTGGAGCGATAAGGGCGTGTTCCTGCGGATGATGGAAGGTTTGGCTGCGCCTCAGTCTTCCGAACGCAAGACGGTGATGATCGACGCGACCTATCTGAAGGCGCACCGCACGGCATCAAGCCTGCGGGTAAAAAAGGGGATGCTGGCC